>DAOUSL010000152.1 GCA_030627235.1 Thioploca sp. | reverse complement strand
GATTACCAAACTATCAAAGCCAATGGTGGTAAAGCAAACCACATGAATGGTTACAATTTAGAATCTGTCAGTAAAATAGTTTTAGGCATGGATTCTGTAGTTGGAATTGAACTAAAAAAACAGATTTTCGGTAATGTTGGAACATTAGTAAAATCTGATACCAAAGGAGAGATAGAATGGCAACAAGTTTTGGCTCAAGTATTTGATGGGTTTGGTTTTCACCACAACTACACATTTGGAAGCTACCGAGTAGATTTTTTCATCCAAGACTTGAATTTAATCCTTGAATGTAATGGCTACGACAATCACCGCTATTACAATCAAGAAGAGGAAAAACAGAGAGAAAAACTGCTAAAAAAGAACTACAGCATAATCCGCTTCCACCATAAAATAACCCCAGAACAACTATTCAACGGAATTCTAAAAACCAAAATGGGAAAAGTAATAAAAATATATGAAATCAAACCTATTTATCCTAAAGTTTTGAACGTCTAATTTTAGTTATAGATAGCCAACTTATTTCAAATAGCTTGACAGCAATCACCAGCTAAGAATATAATCCTACTTTAATATTAAAACTTAACGAGACAAATTATGAAAGAACGCAAAGCCATACATTACGGTAAAGTTGAATTAATACCTGGAATTATTTGTGATGGTTACGTGCTGGATGATGGCACAGCATGTCTAAGTGAGCGTGGTGTTGCTGACTTATTAGGAATACATCACAAGTCTTTACAGAGCATGGCGGGTAACTGGCCTCCAAAAACACTTAAGTCATTTATTAATAAAGATTTAAGCATGGCGGTTAAAATGGTAGAAGTTGTTGCTAAAAACAGCCCTTATAAAGGTAGAAAAATAGCTATATATGATTCATCAATGATAGAAAATCTCATTAGCTCTTATACTTTTGCTCTTGCAAATAATACATTACGCCACAACCAGAAACACATTGGTGAACGATGTGCAATATTATCTGCTAGTTTGTTAAGAACAGCCTTAAAAACCGCCATCCAACAAGCTTGTGGCCTAACTCCAAATATTCAACAAACCGTGCAAGAACAATGTATTATACTGATGAAACAATATGGTTTAAAAACCTCATTTCCAGAAGAAAAATTATACACAAAGAAAGACATCATCAACTTCCTAGAAAAACCATTAAGCACCGTTAATAGTTATATCAAAAAACACAATATTCCCCACGAAAAAATTGACTACCAAACTATTAAAGTCAATGGTGGTAAAGCAAACCGAATGAATGGTTATGATTTGGAAGCTGTCAGCAAGATAGTATTAGGCATGGATTCTGTAGTTGGAATTGAACTAAAGAAGCAAATTTTTGGTAATGTTGGAACATTAGTAAAATCCGATACCAAAGGAGAAATAGAATGGCAACAAGTTTTAGCACAAGTATTTGAAGGATTTGGATTTCATCACAACTACACATTTGGAAGCTACCGAGTAGATTTCTTCATCCAAGACTTAAATCTAATCCTTGAATGTAATGGCTACGACAATCACCGCTATTACAATCAAGAAGAGGAAAAACAGAGAGAAAAACTCCTAAAACAGAACTACAGTATAATCCGCTTCCACCACAAAATAACTCCAGAACAACTATTCAACGGAATCCTTAAGAACAAAATGGGTAAAGTAATAAAAATATATGAGATTCAACCTGTTTATCCAAAAACTTTGAGTTTATGATCTAGCTGGGTAACTCGTTAGCCGTATATATTTAATTAACAAATTGTTATTGAACCACCCTAAACCTCTTACCAACTATTTAACCAGAAAATTATATGATTTGCAACTATTTGAGGGTTGTTTTGAACATGATTTAACGGATTAAAAGATTAACAGGATTAAAATCCAATCAGTTTATTAAGTTATCCTGCAAATCCTTTAATTCGGTAAATCCTGATTCAGACAAAATGATTTTGATTTAATCATGTTAATTTCAATGTCTTGTCTTCAGCTTCACATTCTTCACAGTATCAATAACCGAAGCCCAAGCAATTTCTATTTTCCTTAGTTAAAACAAAATCACACAATCCCCTTAACAGAATTGGTAAATTATGCAATAGCATTTGACTATTAGAATATTCCTTGTTATCACATTCATAAGGAGTTCCATCATCCTCCGGCAACTCCATTATTTCTCCTTCCGGTATGGGCAAATTATTTATGGCAACCACTCCAGTCCAAACTCTCTGCAATAATTCAGCTAGATGTTGATAAATAAGTAAATTTGTTTCCTCGTTCCCAACGGCTTCGTTGGGAATGCCTTCATGATGCACCAGCGTCAAGTATGATAAAAGAGGACGTTAGTGCGTCTAAAATGGCTTCCAACTTAAGCAAGTGAGAACCAGAAAAGATTTATATCTTCTTCCTTTCTAGTTCTATTTACTAAAACACAAATGGAATGAAATATTTTGTATTAACACAGTATTTTTTATAATCTGGAAACACTTTTATTAACAAAGATTCCTCATATTTAGCTTTTACAAACATAATAACTACTAATATTAACCAAATTGACAATGTGAAATTTGAATAAGAAGACAACATCAATCCCAAACTAACCAAAATTACACTAGTATACATAGGATGCCGAATATATTTATACGGCAATTCAGTAATCAAAATACTATTAGGTTTAACATCTGGCACAACATTAAAGTTCCCAATTTTCATAGCAATAATTGCCAATATTCCTAAACTTACACTAATAATATACAGACTAATACATAACCAACAACTTATATTTAAACCTATATTAGCGACTAAAACAATAAGTAATCCAAATTGTAAAAATACTAAACCCCAAGAAACTATTCGTTTCCTTAAATTATTCATATTCGTTCCTAATATATTTAGTGTGACATTAGTTATTTAATAATTATTGCTCATATCCAGCTAAACCCATCAGATTACTTTTAACTCGAGCTACCATTTCTGTTTCCATTTCTGCTTGGATTATTTTGATCTTAGCCTCATACTCTTGTTTTAAATTTTCCAATTCAGTCTGGTGTTTATTTGCTATTTGCTTAGTTAATCTATCTTCTATATCAGCTGTGAAAGGAGTTACTAATCCAGCTAATTCTTGTAAAGTTTGCCAAATTTGTATACGTTCTTTACAAATCTTTAAAAATTCTGGACGTACTTGAAAAGTCTCATTATCTTTGGTTACAAAAGCAGTTTTACTTTTGCCATCAATATAATCAGCAACTGATACATGAGAAGCATTGTTTGGTACAAAATAACTAGCAAATCTCTGTTCATTCTTTGCCCAATCAGCTGGTGTAACTAATTCTGATTCACAAGTTGTCCAAGTTTTATCTAGTTCTGGATTACCTTCCAAACTAATTCTAGAACCAAATACACCTTCTGCATTGGGATTATATTTAAACAAAGGAAACATTCTGGAATTAACTGCATCATTGGCTCTAGCAATAGTACATTCAGGAGCAAAACCATGTCGTTGCGGACTAGGAGTATAAACATAGATCAAAGCTGGGCCTGAAAATTCTAAGGCTTCTTTCATCCCAGTGAGAAAATGTTCTGTATGTGAGATGGAAGTTTGTAACACATAGGCTTTACTTTGAGCTAAAGCTAATAAACTTGGTTCTAATCGAAGAGTATTAATATCTAAATCAGTAAATAAAATAACTTTGATCGGTAAATTTAAACTTAATAATTGGTGGAGAGCTGTTTTGCTTACTAATACTTTGTCATTGCCTAAGACTAATAGAGGTGGGCAAAATTGTTGTTCCGTTTTGCTCAATTCATCCCACTCTGGAATTATGCCTAATTTAGCTGATCTACTTGCTGCATCTGGTTTTTCTAATTCCAATTCAGCTTGTCGTAATAATGCTATGCCTTTAATAGATGTTTGTAACTGGCCTTCTAACAAACCTATTGCTAAATTAGCAGTGTCACCGTTCATGTCTATCGCAACTGGTACTTGGAATGGATTATCTGGCCAATGTCCAGCCCAATCTGTTAGTGTGCCTGGAGCTATAGCTAAACTAAATCTGGAACGTCCTAAACCATGTGCTCCTTCTGTAAGTTGCCAATATAATTTATTTAAATCCTGACTTATTTTGACTAAACGGCGCAGTCTATTAGCATCTATTAAGCTATGTTTGGCTTCTATTTGCTCAGTCAATGCAGACAAAGGTGCTTGATTAGGATTAATCGCATCCAAACTAATAGCTAATGTTTCTAAATCATCACTAGGCAAAGCATTAGCAAGAGTGTCTTTAATAGCAAGGGTAATTTTAGTCCGTAATTCAATAATATTTTTAATAAAATCACTAACTAAAGGTTGACGTTGGAATTCAGTTATCCCTAAGGCTAACCGAGTTGCTAACTTTTCACCAGAACCAGCTTCAGCACTATCACCACCAGCAATAGCTAACTGACAATGACGTGATAATAATATGGCTTGCATTGAACCAACTTGTTTACTAGCATGTTCAATACTATTGCCAGTGGTATCTGGTAATTTTTCCCATAATTGCCAAATTGTATTATTTGTTTCAGTTTGAGGTTTGCCAGATAATGCTTCTGCTTCACAAGCTTCAATACATAAACCACATGCTTTACAGGCATCTGTATTAATTACTATTGATAATAATTCACCACTACCATGTTGAAAACGTTCTGCTTCATAAAAAAATGCTTCAGTACGAGCAATAGGCAATTCCCCAATATTATTAAGTAGTAATGTTAAGGCATCTCTAGCTGCTTGTTTACGATCTTCATTGAATGGTAGTTTATCTTGTAAATCAGCAAATGCAGTCTGAATCAATGCTCCAATATCAGGATAATCGGTTTCTATATCTCGTGCTAGTTTATGTATATTGGTAATTAATTTACTGGTTAACATTTGCAAGGTGTCTGCATTAGCCAATTTTATTCCAGCGTTTAATAGAGCAGTAGGACTGATAACCAGACTGCCAATTGCACTTTCTGGACAACTAGTCCAACATTGACCACAACCTGTACAATTATTAGGATCAAAATGTGGCAACATCTGTCTACCAATACTCAAATCATTAAAGGTAGAAGTCAGAGGTGGAATAGTTCCTGTGGTTAAATAAGGGTCTGGAGTTAACTCTTCCACTTCATTATTACGGTATAAAACTCCAACTTGATCCCAAAATCTAGGCAAACTACTGTAATTATCATCGCTACCACTAAGATGCCGAACTGCTAATGGAGCTTCATCGTTCCAAGTATTGGTTGTTGATATTACATTTTGGGATTCAATTTTAGTAACTGTTTCTAAACCAGTTTTAAATTGTTCTAATCTAATTGCTAGTTCATTTTCTGATATTTCATACTGTAGACTATGTTCATACACAGTCAATATTTTTCTAGTTGTTACTGTTAATTTGCCACTATCCACCAACATCCCGAATAATGCTCCTAAGATTGTTGGCTCTGAATTAGTATCAATCTGGTATATTTTAGCTTGTTGTATATTCTGGGTTAAATGCCAGTTATCATTTGATATAACCAGTACTAAACCTTGTTTACTAAGCCTAGGAATAGATTGAGTTAGCTTATTTGGAGTTGTTAATACTGCAATATCAAAGGCTAAATCATCTCCAAGGTCTTTCAATTCAGTGCTAGAATAGGTGAAAATATCAAACCAACCTGACCAATTTTTTGATAATCCAGTTCGACTGCGTATCCAGCCATTGTTTAAGCTATACAACAGACTAGCAGCTTCCAAATTTAGTTTATTAGGAGTAACACTATGAATTGCAATAGTAATAGCATCTTTAGGAGCTAAATTAGGAGTTGGCTGTTGGCTCTTTACACCAAGTCCTGCAATATTAGGATAATGACGATGTAAATTATCTAACAATATCTGTCGTTTAGGATAAATACTAGAACTACGTTCAAATTCAAACCCTAGAAAAATTCGGCCTTGACCTTTGGTATCTACAGTCTCACATAGTTCTATCAAATCTGAAATTCGTAACGGATAACCACCTAATCCATAGACCACAGAACGAAATCTGGGTAATTTTTTTATAGTTGGATAATTTGGATAGGTATTTTTTCCTAATCTATTATTTTCTGAAGCTCGTTCTAATGAAGCTCTAACTTGACGCATTAATGGTGGGTCTTCTGCCAATGGAGTGTCAACTCGTTCTAATACTGCAACTAACTGTTTACCCCGTAATTTTTCCGCAATTTTGCTACCAGGAAATGGTCTGAAATTCCGAATTCCCAATACTCCAACTTTCATCTTACGGTGACTACGCATATAATCAGCTACATTTTCCAAAGTTTCTATAGCCGAACCTTGAGCGATTAACACAATTTTAGCATCATCCGTTTTATAACTAGAAATAGGCGATAGTTGTCTACCAGTGTATTTAGATAATAATTCAAATGACTGTTCTAAAATAGCTTCTAAATGATGACTAAAATATGGATGTTTAGCTACTGCTCCTAAAGCCCAACTATCTGGCCCTTGAATAGCTCCGTGCATAACTGGTTGGTCAGGATCAAACCAACGTGGAATTCGACGACGAGTTTCACCAAATAATAATTGTTGAGCTGGAGTAGGAGAAGTAATGTTTTCGTCTGGATCGCCTAAAAATTTATGAACTAATTCTGGATCAGGCAAACAAACTTCTTGGATTGCTAATTGTTCATTATCCATTGCCACTAAACCAGGAATTAAAGTTAATTCTGCTACTCGACGAGCTATTAAGGAAAAATCAACAGCTTCTTGGACAGTGGTAGCTTGTAATACAAAACAGCCTAAGTCAGAACTAGCATGGTAGGTTTTATGGCCACTTCCTAAAGCACCTGCATGAGCAGCTAAAGTTTGATTGGTTAAATGGATGACTAGTGGGATATGACGGCCTACTGCTGTAACAATTAAATCTTGGGCTGTCATTAATTCTGGAGCGGTTAAAAAAGTGGTAGCACGAACACCGCTCAAGCTTAAACCGATAGCAGTAGATAATGCTCCCCGAGCTTCTTCAAGAATATAACTATTGAGTGTGCTTTCTAACTGCCAATTGGTTGAAGCTGTAGCAAGTCCTGTTGCCATACATGCTTCGGTTATAGCAACTGCTGTATTAGCATCTAATACGGTTTTAATATCATTAGATGTGGAATCAGATTTAGTAAATAATTGTTGTAGTAGACGTAAAGCTAAATTAGAAAACATAGTAAATCTCTTTAGTTACCCAGAATGTTAAACAACTTACGATGAAAGATTATAGCATGTGATGTTTAACTTGTTAAGAAGGCAATTTAAAATTAGTGATTTATATTTTTTACAAAAGTATATATATCTTTGCTTATTGCACATTTTCTTAAATTTTGGGGTAATGTTATACATGTAATGCCAAGATAAATTATATTAAGATAAACATTTATTATAATGATGAATAAAAGAATCCCTTTGGTTTAAATCGTGGCAGAGCCACTAAAATTAGGTATAAAGGTAGAACCTTGATACCAGAAAATTAAAATCTTTGCTTGACATAAAAATTAAGTAGGACTATTATATTATTTTAAGGGTATGTTAAATTTTTTACGTTAGTATGCCTGATTTAGCGGATAATATCAAATATTAAGTATATTTTACAGGATAATTCCTAAACTGAGCAAATACGCCTGAATTTCCGGTCAATACACTGGAATATGCTGGCAAAAGGTCAGGATATTATTATGAAGGTAAACTTGCCTGATTTGTCGGTCAATATCTAGGGAATAACCTGTCGAATATACCTTATAATAAGTAGTTAGTAGGCCATAATGGAAATGAGAAAAATATGAAAAACAGTATAATTTTAATGTTGCTATTGGTTATATCAAAAGTGATATATGCTGATATGAGTTTTACCGAACAAGAAATACCAAAAGTTATAGCAAACAATGGATACGAATTTACTATACCTTATTTTGAATTAGAAACTCCTTTTGGCATCACTGCATATAAAGTGAAATTAATTGCTCCCTTAGGACAACTTACTTTTTCAGTAGATTCCTCTACATTAGAGATAGTCCCAATTAAGCAAAGAACAGATATTCCTGTGTCAACTGATCAGCCTCCAATACCAAGTTTTACAGTTACAGGTGGTGTGTTTGATGCGAGTAATTCTTACCATGATGGTGGGATTATATCTAACTATGAATGGTTAGTTAATGATAAGGTTGCAATTTCAACATCTTCACCCATAGTATATGATGATTACTATTGTTCTGTGTTTTTAAGTAGTGATTATTATCAGATTGAATTAATAATGACTGACAACCAAGGTGGTCAAAATATACTTGAACAAACCATTTATATTAAAAGAGCAGAAAAATTAAGATGTGCAAGTGATGCCACCCCAATAAGCTTTAATTGAAGGGTTAATGGGTCGTCAGGCTCGAATTAAATCTGGCCCAAGTTCACATAATTGGTGTCAGAGTAAAATTAATTCTAACTTACCCTTGCTCCCGACCTTCGGCGGGAGAAGAGGGGTGTTATAGGCGCTGCTCCACTACGTTACGCAGCGCCTATAATGGCGAGTTGAGGAGAAACATCCTCCTCAAACGGTTATCACCGTTCTGCTCCACTTCGCTCCCGCAGTCCGATAACAATCGTTCGAGGCGACGAATTTGCCTGATAATTGCCCTCTACCGAGTCCATTATCAGGCATATTCGCTCCTCAACTCGCCATTAGTGATTCAAAAAATTTCTTTAACAAAAGAGGTATTTGAAATGATTAGTAAAAATCCAAATAACGGTAATTCTCGTTTATCGAAATATTACCATATTTTTGTTGTAGTAATGACATTAGGGATTATGGTCTCTATGTCGTCAGTAACTGTCGCAGATGTGCGGATAGTGAATGGTCAACGGGCTACATCAAATGATTATCCTTGGATGGTACAACTTTTAGTATTTAATGGACATGAATGGAAATTCACATGTACTGGTACTCTAATCGCTCCAGAATGGGTATTAACTGCTGCTCATTGTGTTTCGGATGGTCTTATAAAACAGAACCCTGTTAAAACACGCCATCCTGAGTCACATTATTGGGTAAAAGTTGGTGCTACTAACAATTCCCAATTTGTGGAATCAATAGGAATTAAAAAAATAATTCCTCATCATGGATATAATGGTGATGAAAGTAATTTACGTAATGATATTGCATTAATACATCTCGCATCACCATCCCAACAACCACCACTTAATACTTATGCTAAAGGATTAAAAGAAGCTCAAGAAGCAACTGCAATTGGTTATGGTAATCTTGGTGTCACTGGTAAATATATAAATGGAAAACCTGAATCAATTAAAAATTATAATTCTGAATTACGCTATGTAAATATTCCAATTATGGCTAATTGTCCGAGTGATATGGATACTCAACAAACATTTTGTGCTGGGAATGGTGGAATAGGTGGAGTTTGGAAAGGTGATAGTGGTGGTCCATTAGTGATATGGGATACACAATTAGCTAAATACCATCAAGCTGGGGTAGCCAGTACAAGTAATTATTTCACTTGGGTTGCATCTTATACTAAAATTGAATATTATGTTCCTTGGATAACTGAAGTTACGCAAAGTAAAATAAATACTAGAATAAGAATAACTAACAAAAATAATGTTAGATAGCCTTCAAAACTTGTAGTTCGTGAAAAGCAGT
>DAOUSL010000013.1 GCA_030627235.1 Thioploca sp. | reverse complement strand
TATGCACTAATTATTTTTAGCCCACATTTTGATGGAATTACAAGAGTATCAAGACATAATATATATCCAGCTTTATCCATATTGGTTTTCGCTGGTTTAATACAGCTATATACAAATCGTTCTAATAAGCTAATCAATTTTGGGTTGTGGGCAGTATTTTTAGGATTCTCTTTGACCGCTATTTGGTTAACACGTGAAGAAGGTATATGGATAATACCATCAATCGTTCTAATTATTGCTTATGTGGTGTTTTTAACCTATAAAACTGAACAGTTGTCTTCTGTCTTTTTTACAAGAACTGCCATTTGCTTGTTACCATTGCTAATATTATTTGGAAATTTACAATTTGTTTCCTTTATTAACAAGATATACTACAATACTTACACTGTTGTAGATGTTAAATCAGAATCATTTTTATCTGCTTATGGTGCATTATCACGGGTAAAACATCCCAATTGGAAACGTTATATTCCAGTACCAAAAGAAGTTCGGCAATCAATTTATAAAGTAAGCCCAGCATTTAAAGAATTAGGATATATTTTTGAAGAACGACTCAAAGGTTGGCAAAAACCTGAGTGTCTACGTCATCCTGAACCCTGTGGTGACATTCCCGGAGGGTGGTTTATATGGGCATTGCGTAATGCTGTTGCTTTAGCTGGTTATTATAAATCTGGAGAACTGGCAAATCAATACTATACACGGCTTGCTAAAGAAATAAATACAGCATGTGTTTTAGGTTCTTTAGATTGTTTACCTGAACGTGCGACTTTGATGCCACCATTGACACAAAAACATTTTAAACCAAGCATAGAAGCATTTTGGCAAGGAAGTAAACTCCTTATTACTGGTTTTGAGTATCGTATTAATAATAATCTTGTTAGTAGAGGAACAGAGGAATCATTAGTATTGTTTCGTGAGATAACTTGGGGAACATTAGCACCATTACCATCTCAAATTACCCAAGCAATGACAATACATGGTTGGGCTTTTAGTCTTAAAGGTAAAAAAATTCATTTTCAAGTAACATCACAACAAACCGATTCTTTGGAATTAGAAAAATTGTCTAATGTGTTGCGTCCTGATGTTCATTCACATGTAAAAAATAAGACTGGAGTAAACTATGAACAAGCAAAAAATTCTGGGTTTTCTATAAAATCATCTTGTGTGGAGTCTTGTGATTTATTTGTATTTGATGACCAATCAGTATTAGCGATTATAAATTTGGATACTAAAGAGAGAAAAGTGTTCTCTAACGATTTAATGCTTTCTATTGACAATATAACAATAGGAAATTACAAACAATCACCAATGCAAAATAGTTTAAATAGATTTAAAATTAATATATTACAAAATATTGCACATATTTACCAAATCACAGTTCCTTGGCTCCGCAGTTTAGCTATTATAGCTTATATAATTAGTTTCATTATTGTTATTTTATATCGCAAGTTTACATTTATTTTTATATTAAATACAGCTATCATAGGTGCAATTGTAGCACGGTTACTTATTCTCGCTGTTATTGATGCTGCTTCATTTCCAGCTATTAAATTTGCATATATGGCTCCTTTGTTTCCACTATTAATAATTTTCTCAGTACTGGCTATAGTTGATATTTTGCAATATCATAATATTTGGTTTAAAGTTAAAAATATACCTTAAAATTATTTTGAGGTTATGATAGGTTTTTCTTAATATTATGTTAACATATTTATAATAAGCTATTGATTATACTTTTGATAATTATAAAATATCAACACAATCTTCCTCAGCACTAATTATAGGGAAACTAATGACTCATCCAATAAAATCAATATTATTAACCAATACAGCTTCTGTAATTGGAATTTTTTTGATAACTATCACTATATTTTTGTTAGCTTCAGTTAGTTATGTAATATATGATACCAAATATTCCATGTTATTAAGCCAAAGCTTGGTTGAACATGCTAGTTTCAAGCTTGATGATAATTATGAAATTCCTTTAGTTACCGTTACAAGACGTGGCAAGACCATCCAAAAATATCCTTATCAACTTAGAAAAACTAACGGTAATGTTTATTATTTCTTTCCACCTGGTACTTCAGTCCTTTCAGCTCCTTTTGTAGCATTGATGAATTTAGCTGGTATTTCAATCATTTCTCCAGATGGTAGTTATAACTATCAAAATGAAGTAATTATTCAACATGTAATTGCTGCATTATTAATGGCAGCTTTGGCTTGTGTGTTTTTTATGACTGCACGATTATTCTTACCTTTAGGTTGGAGTTGGTTTATTGCCCTGACTAGTTGTTTTGGGACATCTATTTTAAGTACCGCAACTCGTGCATTATGGTCTCATACTTGGAGTGTATTTTTATTAGGAATTGTAATTTATTTGTTGGTTAAATTAAAACAACAAGCTGTAAACCCGATTTTATTAGCCAGTTTATTATCATGGATGTATTTTGTACGACCAACGAACAGCATTAGTATTATTGTAATCACTTTTTATATTTTGTGGTATCATCGCTCATTATTTATTCGCTATATGTTCACTGGTATCATCTGGTTTGCTTTATTTGTTGGTTATTCGCTATATCATTTTGATACTTTTTTACCTCAATATTTTTTCCCAACCCGTTTGTCCAATCCTCAATCTTTCTTAATGCCTTTTATTGGTAATTTGATTAGCCCTTCTCGTGGATTATTAATTTTTTCACCTTTTTTTATTATGGTGGCTTTCCTACTGTGGAAATATATGTATTATCTTAAAGAATACACTGGGTTAATATTTTTCAGCATATTATTGATACTGCTGCATTTATATGCTATATCAAACTTTTCAATTTGGTGGGCAGGACATTCCTATGGTTATCGTTTTATTACTGATATTGTACCTTGGCTTGTTTTGTTATCTATTTTAAGTATTTATGCTTTTACAACTGATTTGAATAATTCAGACAGCTTTCTTCTTACTCCAAAAAGAGGATTTATATTAACGCTTAGTGCAATGATGATTATATTTAGTTTTTGGATTCATTTTAGAGGGGCATTTTATTGGGAAACAATTTGGTGGAATGATGCTTATCCACGTAATATAAATAAAAGTTCATACCGAGTTTGGGATTGGAAAGCACCACAGTTTTTTGCTGGTTTGCAGGATTGTGTGAAGAATACCACTGAATCTGAATCATCTTTTTATGATGTTGGTAAACAAATTAAATTCTCATCACCAGAGGTTAATAAATATTTATTAAAAAAATGGGAACCGATTAAACCACAATATAGATGGACAGAAAGTGAATGTAGTCAAATTAGGTTTAAATTGGAAAAAATTCAGAGTTTGGTTTTTCGAATCAAATTAGCTTCATTTTTAACGCAAGGCATCTATGATTCTCAATTAATTGAATTGCGATTTAATGGCGAATCTATTACAACATTCACTAGTTATGGGACTTCGTTCAAAATACATTCAATAACATTACCAGCCTCAATAATTAAGTATCAAAATACTGTGGAAATTATTCCCAAAATCCCTTGGGTAGCTAAAGTAGGGCAAAATCCAGTTCCTTATAACAAAAGACTTGGTATTGAAGTGGAATGGTTTCAACTTGATCCTATAGAACTTAAGAATTGATAAATTATGCTAGATTACTTTTCCCTCAACCGTCTCAGTAGCCCTCTAATTAAAATTCGTAGTCATTTTGCAATTGAGGCACGTAAAAAAATGTTTGATCTATTTAATCAAGTTATTCAACCTACTGCAACTTCTCGTATCCTTGACTTAGGAGTTACGCCTGAACAAACGCTTCCAGAATCAAACCTGTTTGAAAGTCTTTATCCATATAAGCACAATATAACTGCTGCTAGTATTGAAGATGCTTATTTTCTAGAAGATATTTATTCTGGAATGAAATTTGTTCAAATAACTGACAGCTCTCTTCCTTTTGAAGATAACGAGTTTGATATTGTATTTTGTTCGGCTGTCATTGAACATGTTGGTGATCAAAACACACAACAGGCATTCGTGACTGAAGCACTCAGAGTATCAAAAAAGTTCTTTTTTACCACACCAAACAGGCAATTTCCAATTGATTTTCATACTATGCTTCCAATAATACATTGGTTACCGCAGTCAAAACATCAGTGGATACTATCGAAATTAGGATATGATTTTTGGGCAAAAACTGAAAACCTTAATTTATTAACTCCACAAACTTTACTAAATCTATTTCCATCTCAGACTAGCACACTATACAAATATAGATTATTTGGATTACCATCTAATCTCATTTTATATGGTACAAAATAATAATTCAGAATTGAATTTATTTAGATGAAACTTATAAAAACTATCCACAGATAATATGTTTGCAATACCAACCTTACGCTTCATGGATTGGATTGGTAATGCCCACCATGGTATAACTCTGCTTTACAATTACCAATCAAAATTTCAATGGGACAAAGCTTGGTTAAACTGTAGAATGTTGGAAGACCAATTTGAATCTATACCCTCCACCGGTTCATTGATTGTTTGACAGAAATTTATATTTCATTGCCAAATTATATGTTAATAAGGTGAAGTTGCTTGAAATGATAAATTACTAAAATAAGTTGCCAAATTTTTTCTATCAGTTGGAGTTAACACTTTAGCAATACCATTACCGGGAGTAAATACAGGAAGTTTTATTATAATCTTTGGCAATAAGTTCTAATTTAACGCCAGTTTGCAATGGATCACGATTATAATCTTGTAATTGCTTGATAATATAGTCCAGATGTAAACCAGCTAATTGCATCCTACATTTATATAACCTTATTTAGGAATGATGTCTAATATCTGTACACGCTAATAAAGATGTCGGATTTAAATTTAGTGAATAATATTTTGGCAACTGTTGATTTAATATTAAAATCAATCAGGATGGTAAGGATTTCTTAACCAATTATCAAAATCTTTATAAGCTAAAGGCTTACTAAACAAATAACCTTGAATTTCATCACATTTATGTTTTTTCATAAAATCTAGTTGAGCCTTGGTTTCCACTCCTTCTGCTACAACTTTCAAATTAAGACAAGTGGACAATGCAATAATAGCGGAAGTTAGGGCATAACTATCTGGATCAGTATCTAAATCACGTACAAAACTTTGATCAATTTTTAAAGTATCGAAAGGAAATTTTTTCAGATAACTTAATGAAGAATAACCAGTACCAAAATCATCCATCGCAATATATACTCCTATTTCTTTAATTTTTGATAGAATTTCATAGCTAGTTTCATAATCTTCCATTAATACTCCTTCAGTAATTTCTAGTTCTAAATATTTTGCTGGCAAATCACTATTTTTAAGAGCTTGCAGGATATTATCCAATATATTAGATTTTTTTAATTGAACGGTAGATATATTCACTGCAACTTTAAGTTTAAAACCTTGTTCATGCCAATGTTTAGTATCTTTACATGCCTGTTGTAATACCCATTCTCCCAATATACAAATCAAATCTGTCTCTTCCGCCAATGGAATAAAATTTGCTGGAGAAATTATGCCTTTTTCTGGATGATTCCAGCGTACTAATGCTTCCATACCAACTGTTTTATATTCTGTTAATTCTATTTTTGGTTGATAATAAACTTCTAATTCTTCATGTTCTATAGCTCTATGCAATTCATTTTCTAAGGTTAGACGTTGGCGTACTTGAATATTCATAGATTGATGAAAAAACTGGAAAATATTACGTCCTTGTTGTTTGGCATTATGCATTGCCATTTCAGCACGCATTAATAAAATATCAGTATCTTGCCCATCATTAGGGAACATTGCAATTCCAGTGCTTACAGTGAGATAGCAATTTTCTTTTTTAGTGGTAAAAGGTTCTTGGAGTATTTTATAGATACGCTGTGTAATAATTTGTACTTCAGTCAGGTTGTTAATATCCGTTAATAACAATCCAAATTCATCTCCACCTAATCTAACCAAAGTATCACTCTCATCATTTGACTGAGAACAGACTTGTTCTGGCAATGGTAAATTTCCAGGCATTAAATAGTCATTGGTACGAATACATTTAATTATTCTTGCGGCAACTTGTTGTAATAATTCATTACCAGTTTTTTGTCCCCAAGAGTTATTAATTCGTTTGAAATGGTCTATATCTATGGATAATATAGCAAATATTCGATTATAACGTTTAGATTGGTCAATAATTTTATTGAGATATTCAGTAAAAAAAACTTTATTTGGAAGACTAGTTAAATGATCGTAATAAGCTAGTCGAATAATTTTTGCTTCCGTTTTTTTACGTTCAGTAATATCTTGAATAGTAACTATCCATTGTTCCTGTCCATTGCTATCTTGCTGCAATTCTGCTTCTTGATAAATATTTTTGACGATATTATCTGAGGTAATAATTTTATGTTCAATCACAAAATCTTTATTACTGTGTAGAGCTTCAGAAAAATAGGTATGAATCGAATCACGTTCTTCTTGTAAAATAAAATTAAGTAATTCTTGGGGATGTTGTAAATTTGCTGAATCTGATAGTCCTAAAATTTTGAGAGCTTGTTTTGAAACATATAAAGTATCTTGTTTTATATTCCATTCCCAATAACCAAGCTTGGCTATTTCTTGAGTTTTACGCAAACGGGTTTCATTACTATACAAACGAGTAAATACTTGGCTAGCACGTAACATATAACGCATACGATAAGCCAGTATAGTATAATTAATCGGTTTAGTGATAAAATCAGTAGCACCTGATTCATAAGCATATGTGATTGATTTAATATCATTTAATCCTGTCATCATTACTATTGGCACATGTAAACCCGCCGGTAATTGACGTAATAAACTACAAGTTTCAAATCCATCTATTCCATCCATAATCACATCAAGCAACACAATGTCTGAAGGACTTTTACGGAAATGTTCGATAGCTTCTTCACCACTCTCAACTTCCTCAACTAATAATCCAGATTGTTGTAAAGTTTCTCGAATTAATAAACGGTTAATTTCATCATCATCAACTATCAAAACTCTAGAAGAAGTAATTTCAGGTAAATAGTTCATTATTTTTATTCAGTTTTATTACATATATACTACATTATAAGTATATTATATAAAAATACCATTAAATTATGTAGATATATCTTTATTCAGCTTATAAAAAGAACATATGTACTTTTTTAAATCAACTTAATAGTATTTCTCCACAGGTCGAACGCATTAAAATTATAATATAATAAATAGTTTAGCACGGTAATCATCACTCCAAATAGTCTTACGAGGTTTCTTAGCAAGACTACCATAAATAGTAATATTAATGTCAAAAAGCCCCATACATAGATGTCGTATACTAGTCATAAGGAGAATTGCTCTTACGTGTTAGCATCTTCTTTGAAAATAACATCAAGTTGCCAATGTAATTTATTTTACCCCTGTGGTCAAAATAAAATTAACCATTACTAAATATCACTAAACATCAGAAATCAAACATTACTGAATTTAAAATTCTTTCTCAAAACATTAATATCATGCAGAATAAATTAAAGTTAATGAGAATAAATTTATATTTTTCCAAGGAATATGTGAATGATCGCAAATGATTGGTCAGGAAATATTCGAGGCCTAAAAAATATTATTGAACGGGTGATAATTTTATCTGATAAAAACATTACTCTAGAACATTTGAGATTTCATAATTCTTCTAATTCTAAGGAGTTTCGCAGAAATTTCATGATGTAGTTAGTTATGTCTTTCTTGGTATAAGTATCGTTGCCTATTGAGGAAATTAAACCAGTATCTTTCATTGCTTTACCAATTTAGCCCCCATGTTTCTTAAAGATTTATGATCTATATCTAAAAGATCAGCAGTCCCACGTTCACTTAGACAGGCAGTGCCATCAGACAAAACATATCCATCACACTTTATTCCGAGGATTAATTCAATTTTTCCTTTGTGCAAGACTACCATATTATTAATTCAAAACTGAGCTTCTGAAGCAGTGTGTTCCCAAATATTATTTGGGAACAATTAAACAACCTAGGAAGTTTTTTGCATAGCATTTTTAAACGCAATCAATAAACCTAAGCCAAAAAATGCTCCTGGTGGCAATACTGCTAATAAAAAACTGTGATAGTTCTCAAATACAGTGATTGTCATCCAAGCTTGGCCAAACATTAATTCTGCTTGAGTAAATAAAGTTCCATAACCTAATAATTCTCGCATTCCACCTAATACTGCCAATGCAATTGTAAAACCAATTCCCATCATTAATCCATCTAAAAAAGCTTTGTCCATCGGTTGTTTGGAAGCAAATGCCTCTGCTCTACCGATAATAGAACAGTTAGTAACTATCAATGGAATGAATATACCTAATGCTAGATATAAATCGTAATAAAAAGCTTTCAACATCATTTCGATAATGGTAACAAATGATGCGATGATTAATACAAATACCGGCAAACGAATTTCATTCGGCACGATGTTACGAATCAAAGAAACAGTAACGTTGGAAGTTACCAAAGTTAAAGTGGTCGCTATTCCTAAGCCGATACCATTCACAATAGTTCCGGTTACGGCTAATAATGGACATAATCCTAGTAATTGAACTAAGCCAGGATTATTATCCCACAAACCATCACGAGTAATTTTTGCGTATTCATTCATTATACTATTTCCTGTTCCAGATAATATTTAGCTATATCTTCTTCACTAACTCTAGTCAAAGTATCTTTTGGCAAGATAGACAATAATTCCCAAGATAATTCCAAAGTTTCAGTAATATCACGATTTACTGTCTCACCTTGTCCAACAAATTTTTCTTCAAAACCTTGAGCAAATTCCAAGTATTGTTGATCTAATTCTGACAGTTCTTCCGCTCCAATGATAGAAGCTAAATTTCGAGCATCTAAAGCTTTAGTATAAGCCGCGTAAATTTGGTTAGCAACTCTTGCGTGATCTTCACGAGTATGGCCTTTACCAATACCATCTTTCATCAGACGAGATAATGAAGGTGGAATACTAACTGGTGGATAAATGCCTTGATTATGCAATTCCCGACTAAGAACAATTTGTCCTTCAGTAATATAACCAGTTAAATCTGGAATCGGATGAGTTATATCATCACTTGGCATACTAACAACCGGAACCATAGTAATAGAACCATGCCTATTTTTAATACGACCAGCTCTTTCATAAATTTCAGCTAAATCAGAATACAAATAACCTGGATAACCTTTCCGAGCTGGCACATCACCTTTAGCTGTGGCAACTTCCCGCAGAGCTTCTGCATAGTTGGTCATATCAGTAATCACTACTAGTACGTGCAGGTCTAAATCATAGGCCAAATATTCAGCCGCAGTCAGGGCAGTACGTGGTAAAATCAGCCGTTCCATCGGTGGATCATCAGCATGGTTTATGAACATTACTACGTTATTCAATACGCCACTAGCTTCAAACTCGTCTTGGAAAAATCTAGCATCAGCATAAGATACTCCCATTGCGGCAAAGACTACTGCAAATTGGGATTCTTTACCAGGCAATCTTGCTTGACGAACAATTTGGGCTGCCAATCGATTATGCGGTAAACCAGAACCGGAAAATATGGGAAGTTTCTGGCCTCGGACTAAGGAATTTAAGCCGTCTATGGTGGAAATACCAGTTTGAATAAATTCGCTTGGATAGGCTCTAGCAATTGGGTTTACTGAAGAGCCATTGACGTTACGTTTTAAACTGGAGATTATATGTGGTCTTCCATCACTGGCCTGACCAATTCCATTGAATATTCGACCGAGTAAATCTGGTGATAATGGGAGTTCAAATGGTTGTTCTAAGAAACGTACCCAGGTATTTTCTATATCAAGGTCGGCTGTACCTTCAAACACTTGTACTAATACTAATTCTTTAGTGGTTTGAATAACTTGACCATTGCGTTTATTGCCATTGTGGTCTTGGACTAATACTCGGTCGCCTAATGCGATATTAGGTACACCTTTTAAAAATAATAGTGCGTCTCGCACTGCTGAAGCCATTCGGTATTCTTTCATGGTTTTTTTTATAGTAAACAAAAAATCTACTTTTAAGTTAGTTTTTTATTATTTAATTAAAATTATAAACAAATTGACTTACTAGAGAAATAATTGTTTTAACATAGAATAAAAAGATGGTAATAAATCATAATCTGGTTCTAAATATTCTTCAATATTAATTCCAAGTAATTGTTCTTCCATAACTAAATCATATTGTCTTTGCCGCATCTTTTTTAATATTGGATTGTTTAAATGCAAAACTTTTTTTATCATGTATTCAGCTTTATCTATAGATTCTTGATTTTTACTTAGATTCGGATGAATATTGCCATTAATATCATATATAAAATAATCTTCAATATTACTGCATTCTACTGGGTTTAAAAATTTACTTTCATCATATTCATTATTTTTCCTATGTTCACAAAATTCTTTTTTCCGTTCATCTGATTTACAATCAAAACCTTCACAAGAAACTGATAAATTATTATAGCAAAATTGCAAATGAGCATATTTATTACTATTAACACCACGACGAGGACGAATATGTTCAATATGAGAAGTAATTTCAGATGATGCTTCAGTCTGCTTTTTTTTAGGTATTTCTTGTTGACAATAAATGCAAAGTCCTTGTTGTTCACTCCATAAATGTTGATGTAATTTAAGTTTGATTTCAGTTTTACATTCTACCCAATCTGAAAGAGAATCATTGTTTACATACTCATCAAATTCAGTACAACGATTTGATTTATCTATATATATCATTTATTTGATATTTTTCTTTTTATCATCATTAATTGGTGTTTGAGTCTCATAATAAAAGGATCACGTTTTCCTAAATCCTCTGTTAAACTATCAATAAGATTTTCTGCCTCTGGTTTATTATATTTATCAGGATAAAGACTTAGAAGTTTTGACAATTCATCTATTCTGTTTTGAGTTTCAAAATCTCTTAGAGGAGTTCCCATGATTTCATCCAAAATATCATTTGGTTCATTGCCTTTCGTATGTAAACCTTTATCTTCTGCATTAAAAACTTTAACTTTATTCTCAGCAACATAAAACACAAATAAATTTTCTGGTTTAACAGAAGAAATAACATGCGGTGAATGAGTTGCTACAATGACTTGATTATTATCTCCAATATTTTGATATAATTTTAAAATTTCCTGTTGCCAAGTTGGATGTAATGAAGTTTCTGGCTCATCTACCATTAAAATACTATTTTTTAAGTTTTGACTACCCAAATAAACAGCTTGATAAAATATTTGTTTCTCTCCACTGGATAAGTTATCAATAGAAATACGCTTGTGATTAGGGCTTTCAAAAATAGGTTTTTCTGTTCTGAAATTTATATCTACCAATTTAGTAATAAGTTTAGTATCAGATATGCTTTTGTCAATATTTTTAATCACATTATCAATAACTTCATTAATCTTTTTATCTCTATCTTCATCAATACTCTGAGCTATTAATTTAAACATATGTTTTTCTACAATATATTTATGGGCATCAAAATTAACATGATAAACAATTCCGTCATTTTGTTCTTGTACCTTTCTTTCTAATTGTTCTTCAGTTATTGTGTAGGGTAATGAATAGTTTAAATAGGTTTCGGCAGGAATATAACATATTTTTGGTTTTATAAGATTTCTATGAATAAAACCAAATAAAATAAAGTTATTTATCTCAAGTTTTAAACAGTTTTCATCTTTTCTCACAGTTTTATATGTTAAATTTAAAATATTGTTACTTGTTTCTAACAGTTTTATAACTGATTCAATTATTTCCAATGTACAATTATAACGTTGGTTTTTACTGTTCATTTTACTAATAGTAGTATATTCTCCTTTAACTCTATTAATCATACTAATTTTAGTTTCAGTAGATATTTCTAATTCAAGTTGAATTTGTTCACAATTAATTAATTCAAAAGAATTTCCTTTAGTTATATCAAAAAAATCATAACTATTCATAGCATAACAATCGTATATACTTTGTTTATATCTTGTTGTAGAAAATAACTTAGTCAACAATTCCAATACAGTAGTTTTACCACTTCCATTAATACCAGCTAAAACAATAGTATTCAAAGTTTTACCATCTTTATCAGTAAAATCTAGTTCTATGTCATCAAAGATTTGATAATTTTTAATTTTTAATTTTCTTATTTTCATAATATTTAGTAAATTCAAATTATTGAGAGTAATAGTAAGTTATGGTGTTTCTTGACTCAATTTCTATTCAGGCAAATAGGAGCTAGGTAAATATCCTACCCAGTTATTCTACACTGATTATCAACAAAAATCTTTTTATCTATTTTGACCATAGTAAGATAACGATTCATATGGTAATCAATTTTTCGATTAAGAAAATTAACTGGAAGCTCTCTGGATAATGGTTTTTCTCCTAACTTTATATCAGTAATAATATTATTAAATACATTATTTATTTATCAATTTTTACCATATAAGACTCTTGCAAATTATCTCGGTACGATCCAAATATAATTAATAAAGGAACAGTAATAAACAAACCAAATATTGCATATGGCGATACTTTAGATAAGAATGCAAATATAAATAAAGCTGCTGTCAATATAAAAAATAACGTTTACATACCTAAGTTTGGTATCAATTCCTATGAGCAATGATTTCTGCTTTAGTTTTCATATTTTTATAATGCTGTATTTACTTTGCGTAAAAATGGCTTGTTACGTTGTTATCTTTCTGTAAATTTTCTATCGCCACATAGTATCAATAAACTTACCATACGGTATTTCCCAATACAAATTAATTCGTTGGATTAAATCAGAGCTTTAGTATTAAAAATATTTGATTAGCATAATAAAAAATTGTATAATCAAACAACATAATTGGAGTGCAAAATTTATTTTGCAACACTAGTTTAAATACTATAAATTGTCTTAAAGGAACTATAACATGTCAAGCACCGTAATAATATTACTAGTAGTGTTTGGAGTATTTTTTGGAATATTGATTATAACTGGAATCATAGTTGCGATTCTCTACAACAGCTTGATCGATAAAAAAAATCAAGTAGATTATGCTTTTGGAGGCATGGATGTCATGTTAAAAAAACGCTATGATTTAATACCTAACTTAGTGAGAACAGTACAAAAATATGCTATTCATGAAAGAGAATTACTAGAAAAAATTACTAGTTTGCGTAGTCAAGCAATCCATAGTAATTTATCCAATGAAGAAAAGGTTGACTTGGATAATCAGCTAAGTGGTACAATAGGCCAAATTATGGTAGCAGTTGAATCTTACCCAGATCTAAAGGCTAATCAAAACTTTCTGCACTTACAAGCGAGTTTAAATGAGGTCGAAGAACAAATTTCCGCAGCCAGACGTGCTTACAATGCCACCGTGACTGATTACAACAATGGAGTTGAAATGTTTCCCACTAACATTATCGCCGGCATGATGAGATTAAAACGCAAACAAGTATTTACTATTGTGGCACCTGAGCGGCAAAATATTAATGTGGGTGAATTTTGGTAGGACAGATTGAAACTTAAAAAGCGTGGATGGAATTAAGTTAAGGGCAGCAAGTCTGCCACTATAAAATATAATATATTTCAATATGGTAGGGGCAAACCTATGTGTTCGCCCTGTTTAATTTAATAGCATTGAGCAAAAAGCATGGGTACGAGCAAGAGCAAACATGCTAATAACATCACAATTTAAATACTTTGACCGGAGATTAGCATGAACACTGAGATTGACTACAAGAATAACCCTCTGCATGGTGTTGGTTTAAAAAGCATATTGACTGAAATAATAGAACACTACGGTTTTAAGATTCTTTTTGCCTATTTAAATATCAATTGTTTTAAGACCAACCCAAGCATTGATTCCAGTGTAAAGTTTCTTAAAAAAACGGACTGGGCGCGTGAGAAAGTTGAAGCTTTCTATTTGTATGAATTTAAAAATTTACCCAAAGCGTCGTACGAACAGTTCTTATTTCCTCCTAGGGATCGGATTATTCCGGAATGTCAAACACCAGGTAAGCCTAAGGAACTGAGTTTTGAAGATGCCGAGCAGTTGCGTGAAAAGCGTGCAAAGAAAGCAGCTGAAAGAGATCATGATATGTCTTATTAATAAATTTTTGGTAGGGTGCATAAGCGATAGTATCATGCACCTTATCTATAACTTAATCTTGGATACCGACCTTCGATGGCTCAAGAATAGCGTTATAGTTCACTAAAAACTATCTGGAAATGGAGAATTGGATGAAAGTTTTATCTACTACTGTTAGTGGTGTAAAGACAAATAAGCAATTGAGGCACTGGATTCCAATGTGTAAATCATGGATTTTCAATATAGAACGCTACACAAGACTAACAGAGTTAGGTGATGCTCCTTATGATAATAATGAAAGAGCTAATGTAGGGCTTTTAGCTGGAGCTGCTTGGAGTTGTGGAAACATCGCATTAGAGGAGTTTCAAGCTATAAAAGGCACTGGTAAAAATGAGAAAAATGGGCGAATTGATCTTTGGGTTTGTTCTGAGAATTGCACTGAAGAGTATATTGAAGCAAAATTCAAACGTATGTCTATTAAAGGTGACTATTTGAGTAATGTTCAATCAACGCTAGATGATGCCGTAGAGGCTGCTAATTTTTCAAGAGGAGACGGGGAGATAGATGGTGTAGGCATTGCCTTTATTGTGTTTTTTATAAAAGAAAACCCTATTTCAGATATTATCAAAGCATTAGATTCTGCAATTCAAGAAGTCAGCTCAAATATTAAGCATGATTTATTATCATGGTGTTATCCAGAAAGAGATATGAAACATGTTTATAATGATGGCTACATTGTTCCTGGAATACTGATGGTCGCTAAAAAATGTAAGCCATAACAAAACCATAAATGTGGATATTAAATACTACGCCAGTCGTTTCTCTCTTTAACATGTAAGCCGTATATGTTTAATTAATTTGGTAGGGTGCATAAACGATAGCATCATACACCTTATCTATAAATTAATCTTGGAGACCGATCTTCGACGGCTTAAGTAAGAATGTTGTTATTCTGATGAAGCGTTTCACCTTTGCTACGCTTCTCTAAGTCGCTATGGCTACACTCAGGATAGCGTTGAAGCAGACATTTTACATCCTTGTCTAGTGCCGATTAACATAATACGTTATGTGGCTTGAGGTCATCAATAAAATCGGATATGCAAAAGATACGAAAACATGGAACTAGTAAAAATTGAAGACTTGATCCTCAGTAGTGTATTTTAGAGAATCAATAATTTGCCAAGGAATCTGGACTTTTTAAGTAACCGATAAAGCAAGAATTTCGATATGTGAAATAAATTTTAAAACAAAGGAAAAACAGATGGAAACCAAACAGGCACTCTTAAACGATTATATTATGGGAGATATGAAACTTAAAAATCGTGTGGTCATGGCTCCCATGACTCGTAGTCGGGCAGATAACTCCGGCAATATAGCAACAGATCTTATGGCTGAGTATTATTCCCAGAGAGCCTCAGCAGGCCTTATTATATCCGAGGGTTCTCAAATATCGGAGCGGGCAGTTGGATACATCAACACACCGGGTATCTATTCAGATGAGCAGACAGAAGGATGGAAGAAAGTAACCACTGCTGTCCATACGAAGGAAGGAAAAATATTTATCCAACTCTGGCATGTTGGTCGGATGTCCCACCCGGATTTTCATAATGGAGAGCTGCCACTGTCAGCATCTGCAATAAATCCGAATTCAAAATCCTATACTCCTAATGGATTTAAAGATACTGTAACACCCAAGGCCATGACGATTGATGAGATAAAAGAGACTATAACTGATTACGGTAGAGCAGCAAAAAATGCCATGGACGCAAAATTTGACGGTGTGGAAATCCATTCATCCAACGGCTATCTGCTTCATCAGTTTTTCAGCAGAACCTCCAATGAGAGAACGGATGAATACGGTGGTTCAATAGAAAAGAGGGCGAAAATCTTGTTTGAGGTAATAGACGAAGTGAAGAAATATATGCCTGAAAACCGTATTGGAGTGAGGCTCAACCCTTCACTTCACGGTATCTTCGGCATGACCCTTGATGAAGAGAGTATCCCCACTTTTGACTATATAGTAAAGAAACTCAATAATTACGATCTGGCTTACCTGCATCTTTCAGAACCATTTACAGATGTGACTGATGTACCCGGAGCAGAACCCAACATAGCTATACATTACAGACCTATGTATAAAGGAACACTTATGATAAATACAGCCTTTAACAGGGAAACGGGTAATAAAGTTATTGCTGATGGTCTGGCTGATCTTGTGGCCTATGGAAAACTTTTTATCTCAAATCCTGATCTTGTTGAAAAATTTAAGACGGGAATTGAAACAGCAGCATGGGACGAGAATACGTTTTATACTACAGGGCCAATTGGTTATACAGATTACCCTTTACTTGAACAGCCTTAATATGACTCATCAGCCGGGTAGCTCATAGACTGCAATATAAACTCGTAATCTTTATGTGGATGATTAATAAATTATAATTTACTATGGATTGGGTTACGCTCAGTATAACCAGTCATTGAAGCCGACAATAAAATAGTTCAGGTGATCAGATCATTTATGTAAGAAACAATTTGGGAAACCGTTCTTTAATGGTATTATGTCATTAATAGCATTTTTAGACTGGATAAACTACAGCAATATTAAGTAATTTATTTTGAATTTAATTAAGAATTGCTATAATAATGCCAGTCACACTTTTTATGGAATCACTATGAAAAAAACGTTTAAATTAACCGATCCAAAGATCAAAGTTTCAAGGCTTGTTGATGGAATCAGGCATGAAGTTAAAAAATATATAAAAAGAGAACGTAAAAAGACTCTACCCGAAAATATCGTTTCTTGGGATTTTGACTGTCGGTTCGGTGTTGACGAAGCAACTAGCGAAGTTATTCATTTGTCCGACATTAATAAATACATTTCTCAGGCCGAATCAAAACAGCTCGAATTCTTTTATTTGGAAATTTTGGCCAAACCGGGGAATCGAAGCAAAAAGCCAACTTAGTAATTCAACTCGTAAGCCGTATATAATTAACAAATTATGATTTGGTAGGGTGCATAAGCGATAGCATCATGCACCTTTTTAAACATGAATTTAAAATATCACAATGTGTATAATTATCAATTTTTAGCTATACTCAAAAAGCTAATCATTTACCTTGGCTGTTATTCAAGCATTAGGTAATACTTGTAGTGGGGTAAAATTCGCATACGTTCGTTGTCAATACTGGTAACGTTAAGGTTTATCTGCTTTTTAATCTATCAAAAATGCACTTTCTCCCCTTACTTCTATTTTCTCTTGATTGTGGAGGGGTGAGTAATTACTTTGAAATATAGTATTTTTCGATTGGATACACTATAGCAATATAACCAATTGATATTTATTTTGAATTTAATTAAGAATTGCTATATATATAGGGGAAAAAATTTTTAGGCTTGATAGAATGCTAACGAAGGACAGTTGCCCTTTACTCAATCTGTTATAATTAATAGTATTAAACCCAAAGTAAAATTAACCTAACAACATGAAACCACCAGAATTACTTTCTCCAGCTGGTACTTTAAAAAATATGCGGTATGCTTTTGCTTATGGAGCAGATGCCGTTTATGCTGGACAACCTCGCTATAGTTTACGAGTACGGCAAAATGATTTTGATAAGTTAGCCAATTTAGCCCAAGGAATTACAGAAGCACATTCTCAAAATAAAAAATTCTACGTTGCTTGTAATTTACTACCACATAATGCAAAATTAAAGACCTTTATGGATGATATGACTCCCATAATTGCGATGCAACCAGATGCACTAATTATGGCTGATCCAGGGTTAATTATGCTAGTTAGGGAACGTTGGCCTCAACAGGATATTCACTTATCAGTTCAGGCTAATACCATGAATTATTCTTCAGTAAAATTTTGGCAGAAATTAGGATTAACTCGCATTATTTTATCTCGTGAATTATCGTTAGAAGATATTGCAGAAATCAAGCAACAATGTCCAGATATGGAACTGGAAGTATTTGTACATGGCTCGTTATGTATTGCTTATTCTGGCCGTTGTTTGTTGTCTGGTTATATAAATCATCGTGATGCTAATCAAGGTAGTTGTACCAATGCTTGTCGCTGGAATTATAAATTACATGAAGGCAAGGAAGATGCTATTGGAATTCATTTATTGGAAGAAAAAGAACGACCAGGTCAATACCTACCAATTTTTGAAGATGAAAATGGTACTTATATCATGAATTCTAAGGATTTACGTGCTATACAACATATAAAAACTTTGGCTGAAATTGGGATTAACTCGGTAAAAATTGAAGGTCGTACTAAGTCTTATTATTATGTAGCTAGAACTACTCAAATTTATCGAAAAGCTATTGATGATATTGTTGCTAATAAAGATTTTGATATGAAATTATTTCAAGAATTAGATAATTTAGCCAATAGAGGTTATACCGAGGGGTTTTATCGGCGACATGTACCAGAAGAACCTCAAAATTATAAAACTAATAATTCAATCCATAACCAGCAACAATTTGTTGGGGAAGTTTTAGGTTATACTGGAGAACTATTAGATATTGAAGTAAAGAATCATTTTGAACTTGGAGATAATTTAGAACTTATTTCACCACAAGGAAATCAACGATTTAAATTAGAACAACTTGAAGATCAATATAATAATAGTATAGAAATTGCTCCTGGTTCTGGGCATACAGTACGCATTCGTCCACCAATTCCAATAAAAGTAGATTATGGTTTATTAGCGAAAGATATTAAATCAAACTAATTGTGAATGGTTAACTGTGAATTATTAATTGTTAATTAAAATTAGTAGAATTAGCTATTAACTCACAATATTTGATTACTTTTTAAATAAAATTTAACTTAAAATATGACTGAACTAGCAATTATTGGTGGCAGTGGTTTAACTGAACTGGAAGGTTTAAAAATCACTAATCGCCAAGTATTAAAAACTCCATATGGAGAGACATCCAGTCCAATTGTTCATGGTATTTATGATGACAAATCAATAGTATTTTTGGCACGTCACGGAACTAAACATACGATTCCACCACATAAGATCAATTATCGGGCTAATATACATGCTCTTAAACAAATAGGAGTCGAATCAGTTATAGCAATTGCGGCTGTTGGTAGTATTCATTCTGATATGCAACCAGGAGATTTAATAATTCCTCATCAGATTATTGATTATACTTATGGTAGGGAACATACTTTTTTTGCCGAAGATTTAAGTCATGTAACTCATATTGATTTTACCAATCCATACTGTGAAGATTTAAGAAATAGATTATTAGATGTATCTGCTGAAATTGATTTTAAAGTATTTTCCCAAGGAGTTTATGGGATAACACAAGGCCCTCGTTTAGAAACAATTGCTGAAATAGATCGAATGGAACAAGATGGTTGCGATATTGTGGGTATGACTGGAATGCCAGAAGCCGCTCTAGCCAGAGAATTAGATTTATGTTATGCAACCTGTGCAGTAATTGCTAATGAAGCAGCAGGACGTGGAAATGATCAGATAACTATGGAAGAAATTGAGGAAAATCTAATTGAGGGAATTGATTATGTACGGCAATTGTTAGAAAAAGTACTTCAAGATTATTAACTAGACATCTTTCCTAAATAACGAAAGTAATATAGTTAATTACTGACTTTAGGTAGGATGTAATGAGTTTACGAATTACATCTTTTCGAGTCGCATTAACACGATTGATGCAATTCCCTTCGTTCATTGCATCCTACATTTATATATACTTAATTTTAGGAAAGATATCTACTATTCTTGACTCATTAAAACAAGAAATGTTAATATTTTATCCAGTTTTCATTTTAATTATATGGAAATAGTTCTGCAAAATTTTAATATAAATTTATAATTTTATCCATTGCAATATTACTCAAAACACCTATTCAGTATAACATGAGTTCTAATACCGATTTATTTAAACAACGTCGTGGTGGTATATTATTACACCCAACTTCGTTACCTGGCAGCCCTGGCAATGGTGATTTAGGTCAACATGCTTATCGTTTTATAGATTTTCTTGCGGATTGTAATATTTCGATTTGGCAAATGTTACCTTTAGGTCCGCCACATGAAGATTTATCTCCTTATCAATGTCAATCAGTCCATGCAGCTAATCCTTTACTAATTAATTTAGACTTTTTAGTTGAAAAATCTTGGTTAAGTAAGGATTCAGCTCCTATTTCAGAATCTGAATTACAACCAGAATTAATTCGTCTAGCTAAAGATGGGTGGTTAACTGAAACTTCAGTAGAAACTGAATTAAAACATAAGCTAGAACATAGTCAATTTAAAGAACAATGTGTATCAATTGAGCAAAATTCTGCTATACGTTATCGTAATGCTCGTTTGAAGGAAGCTAAATCTGGTTTTGAGAATAACGCTCATACCGATGATCGAGCTAATTTTGCTGAATTTATCGAAGCTCATGCTGATTGGTTGGAAGATTACGCCTTATTCCGAGCTTTACAAGCTGAACATTTTACAGCGTTACAAACTAAATGTTTACAAATTCTATCGGAACATCCCGAAAATGTATCTGATCGTCTTAATGAAATCAGACAATCCAGTGGTTGGTGGGGTTGGCAGATAGAATTACGAGATCGTGATCCACATGCTTTAGCAGAAGCTAGAAAACGTTTGGCTGATGAGATTGAACAGCATAGATTTGAACAGTTTGTATTTTTCAGTCAATGGTCAGATTTAAAGGAATATGCTCATAGTAAAAAGGTATATTTATTTGGTGATGTACCAATTTTTGTAGCAGATGATAGTGTGGATGTGTGGGCAGAACGAGAAAATTTCTTGTTAGATGACCAAGGTCGTCCTACTGTAGTTACTGGTGTGCCACCAGATTATTTCTCTGAAACTGGTCAACGTTGGGGAAATCCGCATTATAATTGGCAATACATGCAGAATAATGGTTTTAGCTGGTGGATAGAACGTTTACGCAGTGCAAAACTATTATTTGACATAGTACGAATTGACCATTTTCGTGGTTTTGAAGCTTGTTGGACGATACCGTCCAGTTGTGATACTGCTATGGAAGGTGAATGGATTAAAGCTCCTGGCCATGCTTTATTTGAAGCTTTGCAACAAAGTGATATTAACTTACCATTAGTAGCTGAAGATTTAGGTATAATCACTGATGAAGTAAATGAATTACGTGATAGATTTAACTTACCTGGCATGAAAATATTGCAATTTGCTTTTGACAGTGGTTCTGATAACCCATATTTGCCACATAATCATGTAGAAAATTGTGTAGTTTACACTGGAACGCATGATAACAATACCAGTTTGGGTTGGTTTCATGAAGTACCAGAATATGTTAGACATTCTATGTGTGAATATTTGCATGTTCCACCTCATGAAATGCCTTGGCCATTAGTTGAATCTGCATTTGCTTCAGTAGCACAGTTAGCTATTGTTCCTATGCAAGATATATTAATGTTAGATGGCGAACATCGGATGAATGTTCCAGGAGTAGTAAAAGGTAATTGGCAATGGCGTTTTGAATGGTCTCAATTACCACATTGGGTAAATGATAAAGTACGTCATTTAGCTAATTTTTATGATAGAGCTTCTTAAAAAAGCAATTATTGGAGTACAAAATTTATTTTGCAATCTTTAGGGTTGAGAATCATGGTAAAATACATTTTGTACTCTTTATTAATTAGCTAATTTAGTAAATAATTTCAGAAAATGAAATATGTTTTATAAAAAACTTGCTGTATTAATTTTAACAATCGTAACTTTTCAAGTATTTGCTAGTGATTCTGGTCATGGTGTTCATTGGAGCCATTCTGGTGATACCGGTCCTGAACATTGGGGCAGTTTATCTACAGAATATGCTACTTGTGATTCTGGTAAACAACAATCTCCAATTAATATAATTAATAGCATTAAAACTGATTTACCCCAATTGCAATTTAATTATCAACAATTTCCATTAACTATTATAAACAATAGTCATACTATTGGTATACGCACTAAAAATGCTGCTGGTTCATTGGTAGTAGGAGATCAAAGCTATAAAATTCTTGGTTTTCATAGTCATTCCCTAAGTGAAGGTGCTATTGATGGTAAACATGCTGATATGGTAATGCATTTGGTGCATAAAAGTGATGCTGGTAAAATAGCTGTGGTAGCAATTTATTTTAATAAAGGTGAAGCTAATCCATTGATTGCTACTTTATGGAAGATGATACCAAAAAAAGTTAATGAATTAGAACATCATAAAGATATTCAGATAGATATAACCAAAATGTTGCCAACAGATAGCAACTATTATACTTATGATGGTTCATTTACTACTCCACCTTGTACTGAAGGAGTTAAATGGATTGTGTTAAAACAGCCAATGACAATTTCTGTTGCACAGTTGGAACAGTATAATAAATTATATTCTAATAATGTAAGACCTTTACAACCATTAAATGGACGTAAAATATCCTCTTCTAATTAGGAATGATGATTTAATAATCTCCGAAATTTGATGTTCAAATCTTCCAAGTTTTAAAAACCTGGAAGGTTTAGTTTCGGGTTTTTATTAAAATCTTATTCCTTAGCACTGAAAATTCCGGTTTTAATAACCGGTTAATCTTAATATTGGAGTAATTAATGAAATTTTTTAGCAGTTTACTATCTTTTGCATTTGCAGCATTTATAGCTTGGCCTTATGTACATATTTATCAACTGAGTACAGCTATAACTAATAATGATCAACCAGCCCTGGAAAAATTAATTGATTTTGAATCAGTTAATAAGGTTTATAAGCAAAATATTGAATGGAAGGTCAATAATACTGTTGGTGGTAGTAGTAATTTATTACCAGAATCAATGCGTGGAAGTGCTGAAGCATTAGCTGGAGCATTGGGAAATTTAGCAGCTGAAACTACAGAAATTAATCCAAAAAATCTGATAGAACAATTGCGTATTATAGATGGATCGCCATGGGAACAAATGACATTTGCTTTTTTTGAATCCCCAAATAGTTTTATAATTAGATTAGGACAATTAGGTCATAATCCTATTCATATCAGAATGACTATGCAAGATTGGTATTGGAGATTAACCGCAATTTATGACTAATGATAAACTGGAACAGTTACGCCAACGTTTAGCACAATTTGCGGCTGTGCGTGACTGGGATCAATTTCATTCTCCTAAGAATTTATCTATGGCTTTAATCGCTGAATCTGCTGAATTAGTAGAGCATTTTCAGTGGTTAACTGAATCACAAAGCTCCCAATTATCTCCTGAAAAACAACAAGCTGTTAGTCATGAATTAGCTGATATATTAATTTATCTAATTCGTATTGCAGATAAGCTTGATGTTGATTTAATTGCTGCAGCTGAGTCAAAAATTTTGCTTAATGAAACTCGTTATCCCATCGCTAAAGTTAAAGGTAAAGCACGGAGAGCTAATGAATATTGAAGTTATAATAACTAGATATTTAATCATTATTTAACATATGAGGAGTTATATATGAAAGTTTGGTGGTTAAGTTTTATCTTATTATTTATGACCAGTATTACTAATGCAGCAGAGGTTATAGAAACAGAATCTCCACAAACATTAAAAATAGTAACTAAATCGTTAATACCGTTTGTTATTCCAAAAGGAAATAATGAATTTGAAGGATTTAGTATTGATTTATGGGAACAAATTGCTGATAAATTAAATATAGATTATGAAATAAAACAAGTAGATACAGTAAATAAATTATTAAATGAAATTAAAAATAATAAAGTTGATGTAGGACTTGCTGGAATAAGTATGACCGCTAATCGGGAGAAAAATATGGATTTTTCTTATTCATTTTTTGATTCTGGTTTGCAAATTATGGTTTCGAACAGTTCTGACAAATCTTCGTTTGATGTTGTGATTGATATACTTTTATCTTTTTTACAACTTAAAATGTTATTGGTAATCGGTATATTATTAAGTACATTATTTCTTGTAGGAAATATAGTTTGGTTGACCCAAAGACATAAAAATCCAGAGGAATTTTCTCCTAAATATTTAAAAGGTGTTATGGATGGTTTTTGGTGGGCTTCTGTAACTTTAACTACTGTTGGGTATGGGGATCAAGCACCTCGCGGATTTTTTGGTCGTTCAGTTGCTTTTTTATGGATGTTTGTCGGTCTATTTTTTATCGCATCATTCACTGCTACAGTTACTTCTACTCTAACTTTACACAAATTAAAAGGGACTATTAATAGTCCTCATGATCTGATTGGGAAAAAAGTCGCTACAGTAAGTGGTAGTACAGCTTATAAATACTTAAGAGATAATGGAATAAAGGCTTATAAAAGGAAAACTATTGAAGAAGTATTTCTTGCTTTAGAAGAGGGACGAGTCGATGCTATTGTTTACGATGCTCCAGTTTTATGGTATTACGAATCAAACAAGGGTAAAGAAACAGTGAAGACTGTAGGGCCTGTATTCAAAAAGGAAAATTATGCTATAGCTTTTCCAACTGGTAGTGCCTTAAAAGAAAAAGTGAATTTAATTTTATTAGAATTATTTGAAGATGGAAGTTATGAAGATTTAGAAGAAAAATGGTTTGGTAAAGTTCGTTCTAGTTTGTAATTATATAGCAATTCTTAATTCTTAATTAAATATAAATTACTTATATTGCTGTAGTTTATCCAAATAAAGTGATTTTAGAATTATAAGTTAGTATTAACTTGAGTTAGATATAAAAGATTACATCTAACTCAAGTTAAAAATTAATAATCCGAATATTTTAGATCCTTCAATACTACAAATTCATTTTTCGACATTAAAAGCCACAGATAATTCTTGTCCATTGCGTAATATTTCTAATTCAACTCTATCAGCTACAGCCAATTTTTGTATAAGATTTAAAGCTTTTAGAGGAGAGTCAAGTTTTATACCATTCACAGCTGTTAATATATCCCCAGATTTTAAATCAAATTGTGATAATAAACTAGTATCTTTATTTGGCCTAATACGATATCCTAATAATTTCCCGGCTTTATTTACAGCAGACACCCTAACCAATTTTGTTAATTGCTGGGGATTATGCTTTAATTGTCGCTGATATTTTGCTAATAATTTTTCTGGTTTAATTTTTGCATATTTCTCCATAAATCGATTGGTTTTATTGTCTTTACTTCCTATGAAACGTAGGGTTTCGTACTTTCCATTTCTAAGTAAAATTATTTTCTTAGGAAAAATTGCATGCAGTTTAGCACCACTTGGCAAGGAATCTCCAACCCGATAAAATTTATTGCTATTATTAGCTATAATCGATGCGTAAGAAGTAGAACCGTAGTAAATCCCTTGTAATTTTAGATTGAGTTTAGTATCTGGTGGAGTATTTGTAATTTGCGTTGCAATGTGAGTTGTTGATACACTAGAATTACCAAACAAATGAGCATTAACTAAAGTTGTTGTATCAAGTTCTGATGCTGATAATTGTGATTCATCAGCTATATTAAAATGACCAGTATAATTATAAGCCAAAGGTACAGAATTTAGTTGTAGTAGTAATTGTATGGAATTATATCCAAGTACAAACGCAAGGGCAACATTAATACTTGCTGAAATTAATTTTAGCATTTTATAAAAAGTTTGGAGAATTTTCTTCTATACTTTAGAAACAAATTTAAATTTTAGGAGTGTTTTTTTATGAACAAGTTTAATTTTATAACATTAATAACTATATTCATAATTTCAATTAATTCTTATGCAGATGGTATAGGTATATTAGTCTGTGGAGAAGATGGTTATTGTTATTACGAAGAAGAAGATACAGTAGCAGACATAATTGATGATATTTTATATGAAGATACTGATATAGATTCTTCAAGTACTGATGATATTTTAGACGAAGATACTGATATAGCTTCCTCAATTGCTGATGATATTTTAGATGAAGATACTGATATAACTTCCTCAAGTAATGATGAGATTAAGATTGCTAAAGTTAGAACTTTATCTCTCAATATTCATCCTAAAAATGGTACTGTTACGTTAGTGAATGGAGAATTAGTTTATACTCCTAATCCTGGTTTTTATGGTGAAGACTATTTTACTTATATAGATGATGATGGTAAGTTAAGAACAGTAAGGCTATTTATTAGGCCGCCTAGTGATAATGCAACTAGTGATTTTTCTGTATCAGAAGTAGTTCCTATACCTGAACCTGATCCAGAACCAATTATTCCAACTACCTATAGTGCAACAGCAAAACCGGGTGAACCATTATTAATTACAGTTGCTGGTGATTATAAACCAGATGAACAGGATTTAGCAATTAATAATCCAAATCATGGTGATTTAGTAAATAATAATAATGGTACTTTAACTTATACTTCTGAACCATATTATAGCGGCAAAGATAGTTTCTCTTATAAAGTAAATGATAAATATACTTTTATAATTGAGATCGAAATAAGTGCGCAACAAGTATCCATCATGGAACCGCTACCACAATTTATTTATGCTGATCATATAGCAGTAGTAAGAAGTAAAATGTTACTAACTATCGATATTTCAGCTAATTATGATAGAAGAACCCAATTTTTGATAATACATGGCAGTACTAACAGTTATATAAAACAGGTTAAGGATATTTTATTTTATTTTTCCAATCCTAATTTTAAAGGTTATGATAACTTTTCTTATACTGTAACTGACCAAAAAGATGCTTCAAATTCTGATACTTATACTGCTAGAGTTGAAGTACAAGAAGATGATATTTTTAAAAAGATGTCAACAAATTCTTGTCGTATATATGCGGTTAATGACAAAAACTTTGCCGATTCACAATTGTTATCAATCGATCCAGCCGGATATAAGTCTATCGCAATCGGTCCTTTGTATAGTGGATTAGATATGGAAGGTATGGCAATTGATCCAATTCATAATTTCTTATATGGAGTAACTGGTAAAGATTATTCTTTGGCCTTTGATGGATGGTTATATAGAGTAAATCCTAATAACGGTGATATTGAACCAATTGGTGATACTAAGTTTAGTGAATTAGCATCATTAGCTTTTCATTCAGATGGTACTTTATGGTCTTGGTCTAATGGAGGTTCAAAAGATGGAACACAAGAATCAGGTTTAATTTTAATTGATCCAGTAACTGCTATTAGCCAATTAATTTACCCAATGCCAAAAGGTATGTTTAGCCATAAAAAGGAAGGTGGTATTGAAGGATTAGCTTGGAGTAGTAATGGTTCAACTTTATATGCTAGTGAAGGAAGGAAACTTTGGGAATGGAATTGTGAAACTGGTTTTAAACTAAAATGTGCTAATTTCCCAGGTAAACAAGTTGAAGCTTTAGAAACTCTAGCTGATGGCATGTTACTATTTTCTATTAATGACAATAAAGCTGATACTGCTTATGTTTATGACCCAGAAAGCTGTAATGTTATTTATCAACGATCTTTTACTACTTCAACTCCTTATACTGATATAGAATCTTTAGTTTGGCCATTAAATTGCCAACTTTCTACTACTATAACTAATGAAAAGGTTACTTTTAATGAATTTGATAGCAGTGAAAAAGGAATTTGTTTAACTGATCCACAATGGATAGAAGTCACTGGTGAAGTAACAATTCCTAATGGTAGCTTGGCATATCTGAAAACTAGTTGGGTAAGTTCTGCTGATGTTACGGATCAATGTACAATTTGTGGTAGTTGTAGCCAAAAATGGCAAACTATTACCAGTGTTAGCAATCAGTTTAAAATTAATGCCTGGTGGCCAGGAATTGCTACAACCGATACTTCAGTTACAACCAGTTATATAGTCGAATTACATGATAAAGAACGTAACTTAATATCTACTGATGAAGTAACCTTAATTGGAGACCCTAATGCTTGTGGAACTACTGTTAAAAATGTTGAGCCTAATGTAATTGAGAAACTAATAGCAGATAAACCAATTGTAAAAGATGTTGAGCCTAGTGTAATTGAGAAACCAATAGAACCAATTGTAAAAGATGTTAAGCCTAGTGTAATTGAAAAACCAATAGAACCAATTGTAAAAGATGTTGAACCTAGTGTAATTGAGAAACCAATAGCAGATGAACCTCCTGTTGATCCATCAATACCAAGTGTTGTTAATCTACGAGATTACTTAGGTAACAGCATGTTACAACTAAATAATGATGGCAGCTTTACTATTCAATTTGAGGGCAAGGTTTATAGTTATAAGTTTAAAGGTGGTTCACCAGCTCTACCAAATAAATCTCTATCTGTAAGTGTAATTGATGATATTAATGGTGATGGTTATCCAGATTATTTAGTTATTGAACAACCAGCCAATGGTGGGGCATCCAGAGAGTTTAAATTATTAAATCTTGGTGGAATTGAAGCTCAATCACCAGCTGATGCAACAATTCCTGATAGAGTTACTATTGGTATAACACTAAAAAGTAATTCATTAAATATTAGTAACGCTGGCATCATTACCATTGAGAATAAAGGACAACACATCTATTCATTTAAAGGTAATACTCCTTTGTTACCTCTATCTGGTGTATTAACCGTCTTATTGCAAAATGATATAAACGGTGATAAATATTCAGATTATAAGGTTATTGATGGTAATGGTAAAGAATATAATGTTTTATATTTAGGAACAGATTGAAGTTTATATTGATAGTTTATTTTTAATTGTTTAAATCAATGCTATAGCTAAACCAGTATAAATTGATAGTCGTAGGCCTGATTAGCGAAGATCGGACAAATTTTTATGATCATTTTATACTGGTTTTACTATAATATTTAAAAAATAAATCCCTATATAAAATCCACCTAAAACCAATTCCCAATCAATAATAAGGATGTTTGAATTGAGTATATATTGGTGTTAGTAAATACGGATATTCCGTTCGCATCATGAAATTTCTACGAAACTCCTCTGAGCTATCTCTTGTTGTTTATAAAAATAATGCTAACAATTACCATGATAATTATTAACCAAAATATTGAGGCAAGTATTCCTCTGGTATTTTTTATTTGACTATTTTCCTCATTAGGAGACATCTTTATAATGTTATTAGTATTCTCATCATTCTCTGTTTTTTGATCAACAGAATTACTATTATAAGAAGGTATATTAGTTAAATCTTTTTCCATTTCGTGTGGGCTACCAATTTCTTGATAGATTGCCAAAGCCTGTTGATAATAACTTGAATATTTTTGAGGTTGACCTAAATTTTGGTAAATACCAGCAATATAATTAAGGCATAGTACTTCTACTCGTTTATTACCAACTTCACGAGTAATTTTCAAAGACTGTTGAAAGTAATCTAAAGCAATTGTATATTGCCCAAATGTGGAATAAGCTATACCAATATTCATTAAGTCTTCACCAATTCCTGCCCTATCACCAAGTTCTTTATCAAGAGCCAAAGCTTGTTGTAAATAATCCAAAGCTTTTTCAGTTTTTTCTAATTTTAAGTAAATTACACCGATATTACCTAAAACCATTGTTTCATCATGCTTGCTTTTAATTTCACGAAAAATATCTAAACTCTGTTGATAATATCCTAATGCCGCTTGGTATTGTTTCCATGATAGATAAACATTACCAATATTACTTAAAGTTTGCCCAATACTACTTTTATCATTAATATCAGTTCCAATTTTTAGGGATTTTTGTAAATAATCTAGGGATTTTTGATATTGACCTAATCTTTGGTAAATAGTACCAATTCCATTTAAAGCAGTTCCTTCACCAAGCTTATATTCAATCTTACGGTTAATATTTAAAGCTTGGAAAGAGTAATCTAATGCTTTTTCATATTGAGCTAATTTTTCATAAGTTGCACTTATATCAATCAAACTGGTAGCTTCTCCATGTTTATCTTTTATAATACGTCTTACTTTTAAAGATTTTTCTAAGTAATCCAAAGCTTTTAAATATTGACCTAAATTTACATATACCATCCCAATATCATGTAAAGAAGTTCCTTCTCCATGTTGGTTCTTGATATCACGCATAATTTTCAAAGATTGTTGGTAATAATCTAAGGCTTTTTGATACTGACTTAAAGCATAATAAACTGTACCAATATCACTTAAATCGAAACTTTCACTGCGTTTATTTTCAAGTTCACGATCAATAACTAATGCCTGTTGTAGATATTCTAAAGCTTTTTCATAATTACTTAAATTACGATAAATAATACCTAGGCCAGTCAAACAAGATGATTCCATAAATTTGTCGCCAACATGATGTTTAATAACCGAAGCTCGTTGGTAATACCCTAAAGCTTTTGGATATTGTCCCCAATTTTTATAAATACCACCAATAAAATATAATGCATTTCCAAAAGCATTTGCATCATCAATATTACGACTAACAACTGATGCTTGTTCAAAATATTCTAAAGATTTTTGATATTGTTCTAGTTTGTAATAAAATAAGCCAAATTTTTCAAGAAATAGACCAATATAGTATTGATGACCTAACTTTTGTGCTTTTTTTAGTCCCAATTGAAATTTTTCTAAAGCTATAGTATTATTACCAGACTGAGATGCTTTCAAACCTTCTTCAAATAATTGCACAATAGTAAGATAAGGAGGTGGTAAGTATAGATTTTTAAAAATGTTTTCTATTATTTTTATCATATTACCAGCCCATTCTGCTTGTTCTTTAGTACCTTTTTTAACTGTACGAGTTAATAAAATTTGATATAATTCAACTAAATGAGGGTTATCTATAAATAATTGATTAATTTTTTCACCATTTTGAGTTTGTTGTAAAATCATAAGAAATTCTGTTTCAAACCACTCAACCAGAGAAAAATCTTCTCCTATGCTAGTTGCTAACTTAATACCAAATTTTCCACCATTTAACTTTACAGTTTTAACAGCATTAGCACGGATAAAACGTAATTTTATCCTCTTTTTATCAGCATTAGTATGGATTAAATTATTAAGTTGACTAATCGAATTAATTTTTTTCCCAGCGTAGGCAATAATAATATCACCACGTCGTAATCCTATTTTTTCAGCTTGTGAACCTGCTTCTATTTTCAGCAATAAAACACCTTGTGCTTCCTCAAACAAATTTGGCTTACTTTTTCGTAATTGTAAAGCATATTCCCATAAAGCAAAGTTACCTATATCACCTTTATTAGAATTAATATTTTTTCTTGTTCCTAACTTATTTAGAACAATATTAACTGTTAAATCAACACCTTCAATTTCTACCCGCCACCGTTTTGATTCATAACCAGAACGAGTCACCTTAATATCATATTTACCAGATTTAAGCATAATACCATGCTGATATTTTGGTTTAATATTCATCACTCTTATTTTGGCATCAGAAGGAGTGACATTTATAGTAAGATGATACTTTTCATTTTCCCCAGCATTAGTAACTGGAGTGAAAAATGTGATTAATAAAATTACTAATAAAAAAATATTGTTAGTTGTGTACATATGATTGTAATTAAAGTTGACTAAAAAAAACATCTTTGTGTAGGATAAAAAATATAAGTTATTAATACTTATAATATAAGCTAAGTAGAACGTAATAGCATTTCTTGGTGCTGTGGGCTCAAAGTATAATTAAGACTATCCAAAAATCACCTAAAACCAATTCCCAATTAATAAAAATGCTGACCAATAATAAGGGTGCTGAAATTGAGCATATTTAGCGTTGGTTAGCATCATTTTTTGAGCATTCTGTAATGCTTGAGCCTTAGTTAATTTAGTATTAGTTAATTGTTGATAAAATTCAATAATCATAGCTGGGGTAGCAGCATCATCAACCTTCCATAAACTAGCCAACGCACTTTTTACTCCAGCTTTTAATGCAACTCCAGCTAATCCCAAAGCTGCTCTATCATTCCCAACCGCAGTTTCACAAGCACTCAGAGTTAATAAATCAATCTTATGAGTATTAGTACGCCTGATTAAACTTTCCAATTTATCCATACTTAATTTATTATTATAAGTAAGCAAAAAAGTATCTGCTAAATCTGGTTTAAATTGTCCATGGGAAGCAATATGAAGAATTGAATATTCTACTTGATTGATTCTTTGTTGCATATTTTCATAAGTAAAATCTTTATTAAATAATGGTTTATATTCAGTATTATATAAATTATATGATTTTTGCAAAGTATCTATTTCATATTTAGCACATGGTAAGTTAGAAAAACCTTGCACCGATTCTGATAAGCCACTTACCAACATTTTATTAACATTTCGTTGCTGAATTTTCAAATCTGTTAAACATAAGCTAGGCGTAGCTGCTAAAGCATAGTTTTGAATCAAAAATTCCTTACCATCATGTAATGCAGAAAATGGCACAGTTCGTAATACACCTTCTGGTACTATAATTAATGTATTTATATTATATTTAGTTAAGCTTGTTAATAACGGCTTGATTAACCATCTATATAATTTTTGAGCAGGTGGTAAAAAATCTTTAGAACGCGGTGAAATATTTACCGGAAGTTGTTGCCATGAATCAGGTGTACAAATAACTTCTTCATCTTCGTCAGCAGTGGCTAAATAAGAAAGAGGATGTCTACGTAAAGCCGAAATCAAGAATGCAATTTCTCGGCGTAATTTTTTTTCAGTAACTAAAACTTTAAACTTAATTAATTCAGTAACATTAGGTATACTTAACAATAATTCCAATCTATCTGGCAATACAATTGGATATAATATAGCTGTCTGAGAATCTAAAGCCTGTTCTAAATGAGTGCATTGAGTATTAAAGCATTCGCTCTGAAAGTAATCCTGTAACTCAGCCTGTTTAAAAAATTCTATTGTATCTCTAGCTTCTCGAATTGAATCATCATCTTCTTGTTGTAATAATAAATCTGCCAATGCAAAATAAACTGGAGAGATTTTAGCCCGGAAATCATTACTATTGAATCCTATAACTTGTTCACGAATTGTTGGCAAATTAATAATTTTTACTGTTTGCTTTAAAGCGGATATTGCTTCTGAAAATTTACCTTGAGCCTTAAAAATTCGTCCTAATTGCCATTGCCAGCGGTACATAGATAGCTGTTCTTGAATCTGTTGAGCTGCAAATAGAGCTTTCCTAGTTAAAATTAAAGCATCTGGATAACGTTTATTTTGTTCATAAAGTTTACCTAAATATCCATAAGCATTAGTTTTGGCCTGATAATTATTGATTCTTTCTGATACTTCTTTAGCTTGATTAAGAACTTGATAAATCAACTGATTAAATTCTGGTTCAGCAAATTTAGCTTGGATATTTTGCATAACTTTACTTAACGCAATTAATGCAAATACTTCATTAAACGCATCTGGCCAGTTTTTCGTGATTTGTATGGCATGTTTAATTGTTCTTATACTAGATTTAAATGCAAGTTTAGGATCAGAATATTGATAAGCATTATCTGCATCAAGCCAAAAATATGTTTGAGCTTGATTAACTAAAATTTTTCCATATAATTCCCGCACATCATCTTTAGAAAAATTAGCTGTCATAGAATCAGATTTAGTTACTAAGTCCAAAGCTTCAGTATAAGATTTAATAGCAGTTGCATATTCATCTTCGGCACTTTGCACATTCCCTAATTGTCGTAAAATATCAGCTAACAACAGTTGTTTATTAAGAGGACGGATTATTGTTACAGCATTTTGTATAGCTACTTTAGCAGATTTAATTCTGGATTGAGATAAATGCAACTGACTTAATTCATTCAATAATATTGCATGATTAACTGGTTGTGTTGTTGATAGATTTGTAGTAAGAACTGTTAAAGCTTTATCCGGTAAGCCCAAATATCTATAAGCTTTCGCTATTCCAATCCAAGTTTGAATATCTTGTGTTGGCAATGCTTCCCATTCTGCAATAGCTGTTTCATAATGCCCAGTATAAAAAAACTCATTAGTATCTTGTGCTTGAATAATAGTGGAATAGGTTATAAAAATTGTTACTATTATAATTTTATTAAAGTTCATGATGTTTATCTAATCGAAAAATGCTATAATTTTGGAATTTACTATAAATCCTAATTTATGTAGGGACAATCCTTGTTGCCCTATATTTAAAATATCTTACTTTACAATAACTTTTTTAATTTCTTTAATTAGAACTTCATTGCTATACGAACCTTTTTGTAAAATAGTTGCTACACTTTCTAATCTAGTTCTATCTCCAATAGTTATATCTTTAGCAGTAAACACTATAATTGGAATAGATTCAGTAGTATATTGTTGCAATCTAGCTACAAATTCAAAACCATCCATTTCTGGCATTTGTAAATCTAATAAAATAACGGCTGGTTTTTGTTTTTTCTGAATATATTCTAATGCTAACCAACCATCTTCTACTTTACAAATTCTAAAATCTGCTTTGCGAATAATACGTTCCATCATATCACGGTTAACTTTATCATCATCGATCACCATAACCAATGGAGCAGATTCATTTAAAGAAAAATGATATTTCTGCAAAACAGTAAATAATTGCTCACGGGTGATTGGTTTTATCAAATAATCAGCTGCCCCTAAAGAATATGCTACGCTTTTATCTTCCATCATGGATAGTATAATTACTGGAATAGAAGCTAGTTCTTGATCTGCTTTTAAATAAGATAAAACCTCCCAACCATCCATTTTTGGCATCATAACATCTAAAATAATTACATCTGGTAATGTTTTTTTGGCTAATTGCAAGCCTTCTTCACCACTTTCAGCTATTTCTACTTGATAACCTTGTTTAGTCAAATAGTTATGTAATACTTTACGCACTCCTAATTCATCATCAATGACAAGTATAGTGCCGCCGTCTCCTAATACTGCCATATCTTCAGCTAAAGAATTTTCATCTGGATTATTCTGCACTAAAGTTACTCGAGCTGGTAATCGAATTGTAAACGTACTACCCTTACCTAATTCACTTTCTACACTGATTGAACCACCCATCATTTGCACAAAATGATTAGTAATAGCCAAACCTAAACCACTGCCATCATATTTACGAGTGCTAGAATTATCAGCCTGAGTAAAAATTTTGAATAAATTGTCTTTCTGTTCGACATTCATGCCAATACCACAATCTTTAATTTTAAACACGATCCATTCATCAATTTCTCGTATAACTTCTAAAAATATAGTACTTTGTTGATTGCTAAATTTAGAAGCATTGCCGAGTATTTTTAATAAAACTTGCCGAATTTTAGTTAAATCAGTGTGCATTTCACCCAAATCATCACTATAAAAAATTTCTAAAACATCTTTATTGCGATCTAATAATGGCTGAATCGTATTTACCACATCGTTTACCATATTAGATAGGTAAAAAGTTTCGGCATAAATTTCCATTTTACCAGCTTCAATCTTAGAAATATCCAAAATATCATTAATATTAGCTAGTAAATGTTTGCCGGCTAAGTGGATTTTTTCAATATCTTTACTTAGTTCTATTTCACCAAGATCAGCTATTTCTTCTTGCAACATTTCACCATAGCCAATAATTGCATTTAAAGGAGTCCGTAATTCGTGACTCATATTAGCTAAAAATCTACTTTTTGCCAAATTAGCTGCTTGGGCTTCATGTTTGATTTTTTGCAAGTTTTCTTCATATAAATTAATTGAATCTAACATGGCATTAAAACCTTTTTCTAATATTCCTATCTCATCTTGTTCTCGTTCTTGAATACGAATTTGCCGATTACCAGCGCTAACTTGTTTAGTTACATCAGTAAGTATTTCAATTGGTTTAGTAATAATTTTACTAATAAAAACTGCTATTATTAGAGATAAAAATATTGTTAGAGTAATAACAATGCTAAAGGTATTATGAAATGATTTAATGGAAGCTGAAATATTTTTTATTGGTTGTTTAGCAATTAATACCCAATAGCCAATTTTTGATACTGATACACGATAGTAGGTTATAATAAAGTCTTCAGTTTTGATATTGCCTTCTATATTTAAAGCAATTTGTTCTGCCAATTCTGGGTGTTCTTGAGTCAAAAAATTATAATTGGTATTTAAGTCTCGTGAACCTCCCCAACATTTATTAACATCTTTTGCATGAGACAAATAAAAACCATTTTGATCAATTAAAGAAACTTCTTTTAATATTTGTAAAAATTGGTTCGCATCAATATTAAGTATAACTATGCCAGCTTTATCTCCATTTGGATAAAAAACAGGAGTGGCATAACGAATAACTGGTTTATAAGGAATTTCTATTTGGCCATGTTCTCTATTTAAATCTAATGACGATATAAAAACTTTACCTTTTGGTAAGGATATTGTTTCAGTAAAATAGTAACGGTTATTTTTATTTTGTAAATCTTTAGTTATTCTTGCTTTATTATTAAAAGTATTAATTCGTATGATTTCTTGTCCAGTTTCATCTAGATAACGAATCTGATAATAAATACTCCTACTTTCCGCAAAAACTAAAAATTCTTGCTCTATTGCTTGTCGTGCAGTTATTGATAATTCAGTTTTAGTATGATGTAAATGTAAATAATTTTGCAATGGATATGAAGCACTAAGAAACATTAAATCTTTTTTAGTAGATATTAAAAACGTCTCAATATCATGTTTAAAAGTATTAACCTTTTCAGTTTGAACATTTAATTCTTGTTTGTGTAATATTTCGACCGACGTTTGCATTGCATAAATACCAATTATTAAAACTGGAATTAATGCAACCAATAAAAAACCAATGGCAAGTTTAGTACGAATATGTTGATAAAATTTCATTAAACAGTCTCAGATAATTAACTTTAATTTAGTACATTTTTGATAAATTAGTATAGAATTATATAATGTATTATTTTTAATATAACTTCCAATGTGAATTAAGAATTAAAATATAGTTGAGTGACAAATTTAATCCTTAGTTCATATTGCCACTATCACATTTGAATATAATTATAAGATTCAAGTAATGTCTAAAACAGTTATAATTTCTGTACCTAATAATATCAAACAAGTGTTATTACACTCCTGTTGTGCTCCATGTTCAGGTGAAATTATGGCAGCATTATCAGCCATAAATATAGATTACACTATTTTTTTCTATAATCCTAATATTCATCCACGTAAAGAATATGAAATTCGTAAAGATGAAAACAAACGTTTTGCTGAAAAACACCAGATTCCTTTTATAGATGCTGATTATGATATAGATGAATGGTATGAACGTACTAAAGGGCTAGAATTTGACCCAGAACGTGGGGCTAGATGTACAATATGTTTTGAAATGCGATTTGAACGAGCATCATTATATGCCCATGAACATGATTTTCAAGTATTTACCAGTTCTATGGGAATTTCACGTTGGAAAGACATGCAACAAGTTAATACAGCTGGTAAACGAGCCGCAGAAAAATATCCAAATTTAACCTATTGGGATTATAATTGGAGAAAAAAAGGAGGATCACAACGGATGGTGACAATTGCTAAACAGGAACAATTTTATAAACAAGAATATTGTGGCTGTACTCACTCATTACGTGAAGCAAATCAGAGATGTAAAGAACAAGGACGGGAAAATATTGTAATTGGAGAGAATCATTATACTGAATGATCTAACAATGTTGCAATTACTAGACATAATTTCCTAAATAAGGAAATATAGCTAATTATTGACTTTAGGTATGATGTAATGAGTTTACGAATTACATCTTTTGAGTTACATTAACACGATTGATGCAATTCACTTCGTTCATTGCATCCTACATTTATTTAACCTTATTTAGGTAAGATGTCTAATACAACTTGTTAAGAACCCAATACATGGTTTTAACTATTTGCATGATAT
>DAOUSL010000258.1 GCA_030627235.1 Thioploca sp. | reverse complement strand
CCTAAATAAGGATAAATGTAGGATGCAATGAACGAAGGGAATTGCATCAATCGTATTAATGCGACTCGAAAGATGTAATTCGTAAACTCATTACATCCTACATAAAGTCCGTAATTAACGGTATAGCTGTGTTAGTAATTTGAAAATTATACCATTTACTTACCAACACAACTAATATTCTAAACAACAGTGGCTAATGATATAAATATTATACTACAAATTACTACTAACCAGCTGATTTTATCGGTTAATGCAAACTGAACTGGATCATCCAACATTTGTTGCCGATTAGCTAAAAACCATATTCTAGTAATCCAATATAATAATACTGGACAGGTCAACCATAAAATAAATGGTGAACTATAAAGAGTTGTAACTTTTTCACTGCTGATATATAACGAAAATACCAATATTGCTAAGTAACCACTGGTCGGACCTATATTGGCTATCATATTTATATCTCCAATTTCATAGCCACGATTTTTAACTTTCTTTTTATTGGTTAAATGACGTAATTCTACATAACGTTTTAGCAAAGCCAAACTCATAAACATGAACATGGAAAATGCTAATAACCAGGAGGAAACATCTACTGATGCAGCTACACCACCAGCCAAAATTCTGTGAGTATATAAACCAGCTAATACAATAACATCAACCACTAATTTCTTCTTAAGATAAAAAGAATAGGCCATAGTAATCAACAAATATAAAGCTAACATACCAGTGAAATTCAAAGATAACCAACACAATGATATAAAAAATCCTATGCTAATCAATATTATAAATATTGGTAATCCATATTGAATTGGTAGTTTACCAGATGCAAATGGTCGTCTTTTTTTGGAAGAATGTACTCTATCAGCGGCTAAATCTAATAAATCATTTAACACATAACCTGCTGATGCCATTAAACTAAAAGCTAAAAAAGCTAACATAGTATCAGATAATTTACCAATATCTAATATCTGATGAGCTAATATTAATGGTAAGAAAATCAATACGTTTTTTACCCATTGATGTGGACGTAAAGCTTTAATCCAAGTTTTCCAAGTTGCTTTAGGAGCTGAAAATATCTGTTTAGCTTGACATTGTTGTTGTAAAAAAGAACTAGGAGCAACTAAATATGCTTCCTGAGCAGCTTGTAAAATAGGTATATCAGCTTTAGAATCACCTATATAGCTATAAGCTCCAAATTTTTGTTGGATGTAATCACGCTTAGTCGTTCCTATCATATTAACTTGTTCATTACTAGCGATAACTTCATCAAACAATTGTAAATGTTCTGCTACAGCATTAGCAATTTTTTGATTAGCAGCAGTTGCTAAAACTAACTTACGATCTTTGACTAGTCGTAAAAAGTCTAATACTTGTTGATTATATGGTAAAGTTTCTATATCTAAGGTAGAATGTTGGGAAATTTTATGTTTAAAGTAGGCTTTACCTTTCAATAGCCAAACAGGTAGTAAAAAACCTAACCAAAAGTTTTGGCGTAATAATACTAATATGCTTTCCCATAAGGAATCGGTAGAAATTAAAGTTCCATCTAAGTCAACGCAAAGTGGATTCAAGTTAGAGTCTGTCATAGTTATAAATTAGGATTAATTACCCTTCCAATAAATAAAATACTATTAGAAGGATTGTGACGAATAAAAAAAATAAAAGGATGATCAGCCCGAAATTTAGGAATAACTGGTGCAATACCTCTAGTGGCAAATACTGTTCCAGCTGCCGCAGTTGCTTTAGTTCCTTTTTCGTCAACTTCCACAAATGCTTGATGAATAACCGCAGATAAATATAATTCTTTAGTTCCATCTATTCCAGAAAAATCAGCTCTACTATCAAATGCATCAATCATTCCCATTGTAGCTAAAGTCTTTGATAATTCAAGGTTAGTATTTATTTTAAACTTTGGTAAGTAAACTTTTACTTGTTGAGGATGCAAATCTGATAACCATTTATTTAATTGTCTATTAAGCAAGCGTTCTATTTTTTCAAGTTTTTGTTTTGGCAGAATAATTAACATCGAAATATCTCCAACATAAGGTAATTCCAATATTTGAACCATATTATTACTTGTATAAGAAAAATAGCCTTTTTGCTTCATCATCGCTACTTTTACGCTATGTTTAGTAGATAACCAAAATGGTGCTTGAATAGTTTTTTTGAATGGGGTTATCCATTGGCTGTTAAAATAGATAGCATTTATTAATAATAACCGAGTAAAATGATCGAGAATTCCTGGCTTAATAAATTTTTTTATTGTAGTTTCGGTTTCTACCCAAGAATTAATTTTATTGCGTACATTTTCATGTTCAGTAGCAAAATCAACTTCTTGTAATTCTGTTTGATAATATTTTTTTAGAGTATGTTTAAAATTTACAAGAAAATTATAGTTTTTCTGGCCACAAACTGCATTTACAATTTGTAACTTAACATTTAATTTTGGTTGATTAATTTTTTCTTGTAACTTGGACATATTTTCATGTAACAAGTTTTGATTAGGAAAGTTAAAGACTTGAGCTATTTGATTAGCAGTATTACCATTAGCACCAGCATAAGTCATTGCTATTACATTTGAAATACTATACGGAGAAAAGAATAAATTATTATCTGTTTCAAATTGGGAATACAGTTCCCAAGCAAATTTATTGTTATTGCTTACCGTTTTTTCTATAGCATTTTCTGCCATAGAATTAACTGTTAAAATTAACCAAATAATTTGGAAAATATATTTTATTAGTCGCATTAGTCCTTCCAAAAGTTATCATTAAGAAGTCTGCAATTAAATAAGCATAAACTTGCGTTAAAATAAGATGTAAAGCTTACCTATAATTTGAAATTTCAAGAAGTTATTTTAATCCTAGTCCTTTAAAACCAAGTTGTCCGCATTTTTTACCAGCTAACTTACAAGCATTTTCAAGTGCAGTTACTAAATCTTGTTGATTACACATACTATCAATAATACCAGCATTAAATGTATCACCTGCTCCTAATGTATCAATAATTTGTAATGGTGGATGAGCATTACTATGTGAAATATTATCAGCAATATCTAAAGCATAAGCACCACCTGTACCCCAAGCACAAATAAGATTACTAGTAGATAATTTTCGTATATTTTGCAAAAATAATGCCGCATTATTAGTAGAAGTGTAGTTTTTAGCAAAAATTTTAGAGAATAATAAAAAATCTACTTGAGAAAATAACTTATCAATGTTAGACCTAGGTTTTTCTACTTCTAATGATATAGGAATATTTGGATGTTTTTTTTGAATTTCGGCTAACATTTTAGCTATTTCTATTATATTGCGACCTTCAAAATGAATCCAATCAAAATTAGCTATATCAATGGTTTTAAAATCAGTAAAACTATATTCTGATAAATTACGGTGATGAATAATGGTACGTGAACCATTACGTTTATTTAACGTTACATAAGAGGTAGGCACTGAACCTTGTAGTTCTAATTTACAATAATCAGTATTAATAGCATAATTATCTAAATCCGCTATAATCCGTTGACCAAAAAGATCGTTTACACATACTCCGCCCCAAGTACAATTATGCCCTAATTGACTCAATACTACCAAAGTGTTAGTAACATTTCCACCACGAACAATACGTTGAGCAATACTCCGTACTTCATCATCTTCAGCTGGATAATCATCAACTGTATTGATAATATCTAATGTGGCATTGCCAATTCCTAATATATTAGCCATCTTTCCTAAATAAGGTTATATAAATGTAGGATGCAATGACCGAAGGGAATTGCATCAAGATGTAATTCGTAAACTCATTACATCCTACATAAAGTCCGTAATTAACCATTCTTCATT
>DAOUSL010000390.1 GCA_030627235.1 Thioploca sp. | reverse complement strand
ATACTTGAGATACTTTACCCATCATTGTTTTATGACCAATTTCTAAAACTCCAAAATTTCCTATTTTTACGGTCATTATTTGATTAGTGTTCATTTTATAGATATATATCCAAAATTAAGTTAAAATCATGGTTATTTGGTTGGTAGTAATAAAGCATGTTAAACATCATAACACAATTCCAAAAGTTACCCCATTGTTTCCGCATACCACATTAGACTTGTTTTTGAAGCATGCATAAAGGATGAAAATATCTGAAATTTTATTTCACCAAAAGATATTACTAATACAAACAAATCAACAGGTAGTAATACGAGTCCCACAATAAAAACAATTACGGCTAGTGGCAACATTACAATCAAATACCATGCAGCGCCAATAATTAACTTTAACGCCGTACCTATCGCTTCAAATGTTTCTTCCATATACACCCCCTGTATTTTTTCACCGCATAGGCATCAACTTAAGTAAAATTATTAATTTTCAAATTGAATAACATTTTCTGATGGTGTCTCTGACAAATTGTCTAACAGAACACTTACGAACATTTTGGGGTTGGCTAAAACACACATAATAAATATTTTATAACTTATTGTTTATATTATGATTACTTAAGTTGATGCCTATGGGGTAACATGTTTTGGTTGCCCACCTAACACTCCTCTTCTCCCGCCGAAGGTCGGTGAGCAAGGGCAAGTTAGAACATTTATTGAGTTTGAATTTGGGCCAGATTTAATTCGAGCCTGACCCCTTTCCCTTAAGTGTTTATTTTACAAACCATCACTTTAATTCCTAGAATATCAGCTAAGTTTCGCAAAGATGTTGGAAGTCTTTTTTCTGTAACTAATATAGCTCTTGCTGTTGGAGGAATTAATAATGCCTTCTGTTCTGCACGAAGAAGTGCTTGATACTTTATGCACTGAAAAATACCTCTATTGAGATCATTATCATTCGATTTTATTGATTTCACTTCTACAGCTGTATATTTATAATTATTTTTGAATACAATTTCTTCTAATAATTCATCCCAATATTCATATGAAAAAATATCTTCATGAATTTCTTCTACTATTGCTCGTTTCTCCTCAATAGTCATTTCATCAGTATGTTTTTCAGGCTCATAATATTCGTCAAGAAACCAATTAACCCCATCTCCTGGTAAATTATATTTTTTATTTACAACTAGGGCATTTAATGGGGGTATTGCTTCTCCCCATTCTTCACCTGTTTCAATTAAAGCACTGCCAACTGCTCCCGCAGGATAGCCATACTGAACTACCATAACATGATGTCCTAAACCTCTGTTTACAACCTCACTATCTAATTTTCCATCGCTGCGAGACATGGAGAGGCAAGCCGAAGTCGAGTAGTCCGTGACTAGCCGAGGTTCAAAAATATGAAGAAACAGTTAAAGCGTAGCGGCGTT
>DAOUSL010000366.1 GCA_030627235.1 Thioploca sp. | reverse complement strand
ATGACAGCTATTAGATTTAATGATGAAATAAAAGTATTTTATAATAGACTAAAAGACAATGGTAAACATACTACAGTGGCTCAGGTTGCTGTTATTAAAAAGCTAATAATTATGATCTGTCAACCCTAATTCCCACACAGAATACAACATTCTAAGCAGCCGTAACTTCAAGTAACATTTTTTCTTCAAATTGAGCAGGCGACAAATTATTATTTGCACCATGCATTCTTTGTCTATTGTAAAATACTTCTATATATTCGAATATAGCTTGATTAGCCTCGGCTCTTGTTTCAAATATTACATGGTGTGTCAACTCAGTTTTTAATGTATGAAAAAAACTTTCAGCTACTGCATTATCCCAACAATTACCTTTTCGGCTCATGCTCTGGATAATCCCATGTTTTTGAAGTAAATCTTTATGTTCATAGGACGCGTATTGACTCCCTCTGTCAGTATGCCAAAGAAGTCCTTTGGGAGGCTTTCTCCACGCTAGTGCCATCTTTAGTGCATCATTGACTAAAGAGACTCTCATATGCTCATCCATAGACCAACCAACAATCCTTCTTGAGTATAAATCAATCACAGTCGCAAGATAGAGCCATCCTTCCTTGGTTGGAATATAGGTTATATCACCCACATATTTACTATCTGGGAAAGAGCTATAGAAATCTCTATTTAAGAGATTTGGAGCTATTGGTAAATTGTGATTAGAATCAGTGGTATTTACTTTAAATCTTTTTTTCATTTTTACAGATAAACTCAAATCTTTCATGATGTTTTTAATGCGTCTTCTTGAGACTATAAAGCCATACTCTCGTGCGAGTAAATCTTTGATTCTCCTTGTTCCATACGTTTGCCTAGAGTGTATAAAAGTTATCTCTATTAGCTCATTGAGCTTCGAATCAACTTTCTTCATTACACATCCACATCTAGCCCAGTGGTAGTAGCTACTTATATCAACTTTAAGCACTTTACTCATCGCATTTATATTGAAACTCATTTTATTATTTTTGATAAACGCATACTTTATAGAGTTTCTTTCGCAAAGTATGCTGCTGCCTTTTTTAAGATATCACGCTCTTGTTTAAGTATTTTATTTTCAGTTCTAAGTCTTCTATTCTCATCATCTGCAGTCTCTTTGCTTATCGACTTTTGAACAGTTCTTCTGCTATCTATTTTTATATTATTAGCTTCTTTGTATAGCCTGATCCAGTTATATAAAGTTTTGGAATTTATATCAAGTTCTCTTGCAACTTGCAGAGCTGACTTAGTACCATTTACAACTAACTGCACCGTTGAATCTTTGAACTCTCTTGTGTATTTACTATTTCTCATATTTCTTCACCTTTTCATGTTTATTTTATCAAAGAACTGCTTGTATTCTTTGTATGAATTAGTGTAGCCGGATCAAAATGCTATGGAGATTGTCAATAAGCATAATTATAATAGCATTGTATTCCCTTTAATTGGCTCCGGTTCAGGCAATAGAGGGAAAGAATGGTCTTTAAAAATAATGCTGGAAGCATTTAATCAAATAGAATCAAATGCCAAAGTAATTATTGTTAAATACAAAAAAAGTAGCTAACAAGGAGTAAAAATATTTGTCCTATCAATAAAGTTTTAATGGTATTACTATCTATCTCCACTCTAGTT
>DAOUSL010000459.1 GCA_030627235.1 Thioploca sp. | reverse complement strand
GTATTCAATATTACCATCTGGTAGGTAACGAGCTAAATCACCGGTTTTATAAATACGAGAAGTAGGGTCTTCACTAAAAGGATTGTTAATAAATTTTTCCGCAGTCAATTCAGGACGGTTGAGATAACCACGAGCTAAACCAACTCCTCCGATATGGAGTTCACCGGATACCCCGATGGGTACTGGTTGTAAATATTTGTCTAAGATATAGATTTGGGTGTTGGCTATGGGTTTGCCTATTGAAACAGTATTACCAATTTGATTGGTATTTGTCATGGGATAACAACAAGTAAAAGTAGTATTTTCGGTTGGTCCATAACCATTGATAAGAGTACAATTTTTTAGTGTTTTCAATAATTTTTTAACGTGTAAAACAGATAAAATATCGCCACCTGCTAATAATTGATGTACTAATTTTAGATCATTTAATCTCTCATCAACCATAGAATGAAATAAACCTGCTGTAAGCCACAATGTTGTAACTTTATAATATTGTAAAGCATGTCCTAATTCTTCTAGAGAAGGCATATGAACCGGCATCACAACCAATTTTGCCCCATTAAGTAAAGCACCCCAAATTTCAAATGTTGCAGCATCGAACGTAATAGGAGCAAATTGAAGAAAAGTTTCTTCTGTGTTAAAATTTACATAATTAGTTTCCTTTATCAATCGTACAACTCCACAATGTACAATACTAACTCCCTTAGGCTGACCAGTAGAACCAGAAGTATAAATTACATAAGCTAAATTCTCCGGTTTTACTCCACTAATCACATTTTCAGAACTATATTGTGATAACTCTTCTTTGTCTAAATAAACTATATGTGATTTAGTTTCAGGTAATTTTATCTGGGATTGAGTCAATAATACCGATACTTGTGCATCTTCCAACATGAAAGCCAAGCGTTCAGTTGGGTAAGTTGGATCAAGTGGTAGATAAGCTCCTCCGGCTTTCAAAATACCTAATAAGCCAATTATCATTTCCAGAGAACGTTCAACACAAATGCCTACTAATACTTCTGGTTTGACTCCTAAAGTTTGTAAGTAATGAGCTAGTTGATT
>DAOUSL010000355.1 GCA_030627235.1 Thioploca sp. | reverse complement strand
CAAATAATCTTTTGGTACTTTGTTAAACTGTTTGGTGATTGCGGTGGCATTGATAAACCCGTCTATTCTGAATAGTACAGGCATAGTGCCATATTGTGCAGTGATTAGTTGGGTCGTCATGTTGATATCCTCCCCGCCTTACAGTGACGGGGTTTTACGGAAATCTTGCTAATATTTAACAAAGGGAACAGCTGTGTCATTTATGTCGGTGATTGTGATAGTTTTAAACAAGTCTCATAAGGAACTTTAGCTAACTTCCCTAACATTTCAATCGTTCCTAATTGTATTAAGGTTCTAATGGCCTGATGAACCCCTTCACTGCGGTCAAATGAAAAATTAAAAAATACCCCCGCGCGTTTTAATCGTCCACCAAAGTCGCCTGCGATGCCTGCACGATAAACCGCAATAGAATTTGAGCTTCCCCCTCCATTAACAATTGAAAAATCAGCGGTATCCATGACATTCATATCAAGCGTAATAATGGAAGTGGTATCATCACGTGAAAACCCTAGATCAGCATCTTCATAAGTTAAACTTGCTGACGCATTACCTGTAATAACGGCACGATCTAACTGAGTAATTGAACCAATAATTTTATAATCAGGATAGATCATAGGTTTAAGGAGTGTCCCATCATTCCAGCGTGCAAACATTCTCATACGCTTCTCCATTAATTCAGGGTCTCCTGTTGCATGAGCCATATTTTCTGAATACATATTAATATGCGGCGATGAGGGAACAACAATAAACCTGAAAACTTTATTATTTTTTAAGCGACTAATGGTACTGATTAATATATCTCGACCACTCAATAAACTAAGATCGCGTCCTGCATGATTAGGAATACCATCTGAAGTGATGGGAATAGGTTTTCCTTTGTAATCCACTAATAAGTCATCAAGACAAGCTAATGATTTTTCAAAACGGGTAATATTTTTAACAGGAGGAAGTATGGTTTGATATAAATCAAAGACTTCATCAGTATGAGTAGAACAAGCACTTAGTAAATTAAATGATAAAAATATTAAGGTAAAGAGTATTTTTTTTTTCATAAAATATTTTCATTAGCGACAGTGAAAGCAAATGTTGATAATATCACCGTCAACAACGGTAATCACTTCATCAGGGGTATCACGAACATTGGTAAAACTATTAATTGTTTGATCAGAGCCATTGCCATCTGAGATATTAGTGGTATCTGTTACTGTATTTGAATCATCAACATAAGACCTTGCTAATTGTTTATTCACTTTTAGTTGTGAGCTAGGCGATAAGCCTTCACGTTGATTGATGCTATCGGCATAAGCCTGAAAGCTAAATAATAAAAGCGTTCCATATAATAAAAGTTTCATTTTTTTATCCTCTTACGTTTGTTTAAAACGTAAGAAAACTGATAAAAGTTTCCCTACGCTTACAAAATAATTAAAAACTTATTTTTTAATTTATACTATTCCTAATTTCAGCACTCCCGCCGACTAGACTACTGACAGCTTGTGTTGCAATGCTCTTTGAACCTGCATTATTTATAATACTACCTGCTTCTGTGGTCTGAGAAAGATCACCCTCCATATCCAGACTTCCTGTTACTACAACCGATGAAATTGCTTGTGTTGCTATGGCGTTATCTTTTGCTCTATTCGATATTTTGCCATCTACCTTTGTGGTTTGATTAACATCACCTCTAATTTTTATTGTTCCCATCATCTCCATGGCAGAAGCAGAAGTTGTAACAAAAGAAGCGGCGATTAACAATACATAAGTTAAGTTTTTCATTTGGATTCTCCAAAATATTTGAATTGTGTGAATTAAAATGCAGATTTTATAATCTACATAAACTATAT
>DAOUSL010000433.1 GCA_030627235.1 Thioploca sp. | reverse complement strand
GCTAAATCACTTCAACTTGCGCTTACGGCCTGTTGGCTTGCGCCCATCGTGCTTAACATTTGGAGTTACCTCCGCCTGCCCGATGTTTGCTATCTGGTGGTTGACCTACCTTGCCAGAGTGGGACTTTCACCCACTGGAATTATCGACCTTGCTCGGCCGCACACCCCTTGATTTTTCTTTTTAACACTTTTAACTTAGCCTACTATGGTCTTAATACTGATATTTTGTTAAATTATAGTTATTATTTCTTAGCAATAAATGGTTTTATTAATGACATTTCGTTTTAATAAAAGAGTTAAAGTTCTTCCTGGAGTTAGGCTAAATTTTGGTAAAAAAGGGTTTAATAGTATAACTATTGGCGTAAGAGGGGCTAGTTTTAATATAAATAAATTAGGAACAAAACATACTATAGGCGTACCTGGTAGTGGTGTTTCATATTCTACTTCTAGACAAAAAACGAACCAAGATGAAAGTTTTAGTATTCTTTTAATGTTAGGTATTATATTAGCCCCTTATATATTTTCATGGTTTTTATTGAGAAAAAAACATGGGATTTTTTATAGGGCTATAGGGTTCTCATGGATGATTTATGTATTAGTACTAACAGGGCAATCGAATTAGAAAACTAAAAGTTATCGGAAAAAATGGGGTCAGGTATTTTATTGTAAGATAAAGCCGTGCTCTACCTAGGGCCTCTAAACAGAGGACTATGCATTGGGGTGATATTCGGGGCAATCTCCATCACGTTTTGTTACAGAAATTCAAATGTGATGGCCTATCAATCACTGATTAGTTACGGATAAATTGACGTGTCAAAGTATAAAGTAGGCGGTGCTCAAGGACTTTACCAATCAGGTTCTAATGATTTGGTTCTAACGAATAAGTTAGGTCTTACTGATCCAGTTGATATGGATGAGGCAGAGTTAGTTTTATTAGAAAAGCTCTATGAAGATGTATTGCTCAAGCACTTTCCAAGGCAGGCCATTCAAGTCTCGGATATTAAAGTTTGGCACCGTAGATGGTTAGGTAATATCTATGATTGGGCGGGTGAAGAGCGTTCAGTTAATATGAGTAAAAGTGGTTTTCAGTTTGCGGCAGCCGCTCAAGTATCTAGGCTATTGCAGGAGTTTGAACAGCAATATCTTAATAAATTTACGCCTTGTACCGAGTTTAGTGAGTCACAATTAATTGAAGCAATTGCTGTAACCCATATAGAATTTATTTTG
>DAOUSL010000060.1 GCA_030627235.1 Thioploca sp. | reverse complement strand
TTTGTTGAGTTCTTTAGTAATCTTTAGATTATACTTTTAAATGGCTTTAGCCTTAATCGCCAGCTTTAGCTGTTATACGATACCACCTACTTTAGTAGGTGGTTGTTCATTTTGAATTTAATTAAAAATTGCTATAGTAGGATAGGGGAATATTCCAAAAATAGGAACAGACTATCGTGAACTTTAATGTAATATTTTTTCAAACAAATTTTTTATCAGTATTTATGGCTTTAAAACCTAACAAGCTTTAAAAACCTGTTAGGTCTACTATTTTACTCAGTAAGCTCGACTTCAATAAAACTTTCAGGCGAGTAAACTATAGTTCCATCTGTAAGTTGATAACCAGTAATAATTTCTAATTTACCAGCCAAATCAAGTTTGCTATTCCAAATGTCAAGATGTTGGACTGGTGCTAAAGTTAGTTGTTGGAAAACTTTTATATTGTTAAAACTGCCATCCCAAGGCGTAGTTTGTCCATTTTTACTTAGCATATATGCTTGCTCTAAACCATCACTGTTTATATAATTTACTATAACAAGTATATTTGCAGATTTGTTGGTATGTTTTGGAGCAACTAATAGATTGGCAGCAATTTTAACATTAGTATCACTGTTAATTATTGCTTTTGTTTTAAACTCATTGTCAACTAATACACCACCAGTCATGCTTGTGAAGCTATTAGTAACATTGCCATCAATGTCAACTTCAATGGCATTGCCTAACACTGGTAATGGAGTTATGTTATGGCTTTCCATATACTTATTGTGAACTGAGAAGGTAACATTTTCACCAAGTGTTATATCATCATCTTCAAATTTTACCTTGTTGCCGATGATAATATTAGATAGGGTGCTTGGTGATTTAATTGTCACATTTTCTAGTATGGTGGAATTACCTTTAATATTTCCATTTAAGATTACTTGCTGAACTTTCTTGGCTTTGAATTCAACGTCAGTGAGAGTTATATCTTTCCCATAGGTTACGTTTTCTTGCAGAATAACATTGGAAACGTTACTTTTGAGTTTGATATGCAGGTTTTCTAAAATAGCTGGTTTTTCAGTATCACCGATAATAGTTTTTTTCCAAAATACCACCAATAATGTGAGTTTCTGGAGCTAGGTGTATATTTTCAAAACTACCATCTATTTTGCTGTTATTGTGAATTGTACCACCAAGTGTACCAACTATTTCACCTTTTTCATTTGCACCAGTGATTGAAGCACCAACAAATTCAAAGTCGTTCATTTGGCCTTCATTTTTGGTGTAACTAGTTATTTTACCACCGGTTACTATTCCTTCTGGTGCAACGGTTATGTAGGATAGAAGGCCATTGTTAGTGAGTGTGGAATCTATTACAGCTTTGACTAAATTACCACCTTTTTTTACTTCGGATATTTTTAAGTCGCTGATGGTTTTGCCATTTGCATTACAGCTTAAAGTTCCGAAAGTATTGCATTGATTTACATTACTTGTTACAACAACTGTCTTTTTATTAACAGAAACGCACGAATCACTTGCGGTTTGAGTTTCTTTCCAACTAGGATTTATTTCATTCAAAAATGCCATTACATCGGAATGAGAAGTAGATAAATGATTGTTTTTTAAACTTAAGCTACTATCTCTACTCATTTGTGTTACTGCATAATCTACATTTTCAAATAAATTTGGTAAATTATTGGTATTAAACGAATTTGGTATTTCTCCGCATAGTTGATTATTATCTAAAAATAGAAAGTTCAAATTAATTAAATTTCCTAATTCAGATGGGATTATTCCTGTTAGTTGATTACCAAAAAGAGAAAGTATTGTTAGATTAGTTAAATCTCCTAATTTAACAGGAATCTTTCCAGTTAATTTATTAGTGGCTAAAGAAAAATGTTTTAAATTAGTTAAATTTCCTAATTCAATTGAAATTCCGCCAATTAATTGATTTCTTCCAAATTCAAGTGTTTCTAAATTAATCAAATTTCCTAATCCAACAGGAATTGTTCCAGTTAACTGATTCGTGTATAGATTAAGTAATTCTAATTTAATCAAATTACCTAATTCAGATGGTATATTTCCAACTAAATTTTTAGCAGTTCTTTCTATTTTGGTAACATTTTTTGGAATAGAATTACCAGCACAAGTTATCCCTTCCCAACTACAAGGAGTGTTAGTAACATTCCAGTTATTAGTCGCTATCAGTCCAATTATCACCATTAGTATTATTATAAAGAGCTATCAAAGCCTCACATTCAACTTGAGGAATTTCAGTTACTATAGAACAAGCTGTTTGTGCAGGTGGTTCAACAACAGGAACTACTGGCTCTACAACAGGTTCTGATAGTTCTATAATTGAACATGACTCACTTTCAGTTTGGCTATTTTCCCAACCTGAGTCTTTATCATTCAAAAATTCTATAACATCAGGATTAGAAGTATATAAATGATTATTTGATAAAATTAAATCAACAGCAGGTAAATTAGTTGCATTAAATGAGTTTGGTATTTCACCACATAATTGATTATCATACAAATAAAATCTTTGTAAATTATTCAAATTGCCTAATTCAGTGGGAATTTCTCCTGTCAATTGGTTGTGATCCAAAGATAACAATTTTAATTCACTCAAGTTACTCAATTCGGCTGGAATTATCCCTGTAAGTTGATTGCTATCTAAACCCATGGACTCCAATTTACTTAAGTTACCTAATTCAACTGGTATATTTCCTGTTAATTTATTATAAGATAAACCAATATCAGATAAATTATTTAAATTACCTAATTCAGCTGGAATTATTCCGGTTAATTGATTCTCACTCAAACCAAGATAAGATAAATTATTTAAATTACTTAACTCAATTGGAATTGAACCCGTTAATTGATTACCATATAGTGACAAATCATTTAAATTTCTTAAGTTACCTAATTCAACTGGTATATTTCCAATTAATTTATTATAAATTAAAGCAAGATAAGATAAATTATTTAAGTTACCTAATTCAGTTGGAATTGTACCCGTTAATTGATTCTCACTCAAACGAAGAACAGATAAATTACTTAAATTACTTAACTCAATTGGGATTGTACCAACTAAATTTTGCTTGGTTCTATATACAACAGTTACATTTGATTCAAAACAAGATATCCCTTCCCAACTACAAGGAGTGTTAGTAACATTCCAATTATTAGTAGCACTATCAGTCCAATTAGCACCATCAGTACTATTGTAAAGAGCTACCAAAGCTTCACATTCAACTTGAGGAATTTCAGTTTGAACAACACAATTAGTCTCAGCATAAACAGCCTAACTAAAAATACATATCGACATTAAGAAATGCGATATTTTAAACATGTTACGCATGGTATATTATTTCCATAATGTTAATTAAAATTATTTAAAACAAAAAAAAACACTGAATATTTCATTTTAAAAAGACAACATCTTATTTAATCTTTGTAATTATGTCAATATGGTTTAACAGATTGTTAAACACCACTATAACCATTTAACAAAAGAAGTAAGTATATATAAAATATACTGTATATAAATATGTTATAAATTATGATAATGCAAAGAATTATAAATATGAAGAAAAAGATAGAGAGATAGTTTAACAGATTGTTAAATGCTATTAGCCTATTTAACAAAAAATAGGAATTACGCACTGACAAAAGAGTCATACGCCTTATCTCTAACTTAATTTTGAAAGTCAACCTTCGGTTGCTTAAGATATAGTTATCCTGATAAACCGTTTCACCATTTTTATTGTTCCCAAACTCCAGTTTGGTAAAATATTTATAAGAAGCTCTGCTTCAGATTTTTTAAGCATTATAATCGTCAATAATTCAATAAGTTCCACCTATTTCATCGGTGGCTATTCATATTTAACCTCTTCGAGGTTGATTAACCCCAACGGGGTAGAACATGAATAGCCATAGGTGAAACCTATGGAACTCAATAATTACTGTTATAAAATTTCAACATTTTTTTATAGTTGGTATTATGGACTATTACTGTGATATTATAATGCCCTATAATTATATGTGGGATATAACTTAGATTATGAATTACATCAATTGAATATAATTTAATCGATAGTATTTATTCTCCATTTTATCCTATATATCTATAATTATGTAACATAAATCATATAACTCTTGATTCACATATTAACTTTCTCTAAAAGGAGATTTATTTAATGAGATTTATTATAAATATTTTAGCAATTATAGGTTTAATTACCATTACTTGTATTGGAATTGGATATAGTAAGATCAACGGAATATTATCTGAAGCAGGTATGAACATTGGTGATGTTAAAAATTTAATGTCAGAATTAGATCCAAAAGCAATGGAAGTCTATGCAGATTTTGCCAAAAAATTTATGGTAAATAAAGACCCAGGTGATGCAATGGTATGGAAAGTTCCTGTTGATGAGGATATAACCGTTGATGATGTAACAGAATCATTAAAAAGTTTAGCTACTAACTATAATCTTTTCTTTGTTGGTAAATCACCTTTTTATAAGCAAGTTGAAGCTGTTACTGGTAACCCTTATCGCCATCTCAGTTTTTTATCTTTTTGTGATGTTAAGGTAGGTGTTCAAATGGCTGAATATAATGATGCTTATACCGCTTTTATGCCTTGCCGTATTTCAGTTGTTGAAGATCAAAAAGGTAAATTATGGTTATATTCTATGAATCTTGATCTAATGATTCATGGCGGTAAAGAATTACCACCAGAATTAAAAGCTGGAGCTATTAAAGTAAGAAATACTCTGCTTGCAATTATGGAAGGTGCTTCGCACGGTGAATTTTAACTCATTATAAATTATAATAAAGTAACCGTTCGGCTTCAGAATCGAACGGTTTATCATATGAAATCAATATACCGACAAGCTAGTTATTTACTTAGTGCTGATAAAATGGCACAACTTCCAGATTATGATGGATTTGAAGTAGCTTTTGCTGGACGTTCTAATGCTGGTAAATCTAGTGCAATTAATGCTATTACAGATCAAAAAAGTCTAGCTCGCACTAGTAAAACCCCTGGCCGTACCCAACATATTATCTTTTTTCAGTTAAATGAAAATCGGTATTTAGTAGATTTACCAGGATATGGATTTGCTAAAGTACCTAAATCAGTTAAAGATAAATGGCAAAAATTTCTATCTAATTATCTACAAACTCGTAATAATTTAAATGGTTTAGTCTTAATGATGGATGTACGTCAACCATTGACAGAGTTTGACCAACAAATGTTAGAATGGTGTCATGCTTTTAATATGCCAGGCCATATATTATTAACCAAATCTGATAAAATCAGTCGTAGCAAAGGAAATGTAACCTTACAACAGGTAACAAAATATTTGTCTGATTCATCAGCTGTTAATATCAGTGTGCAATTATTTTCGGCTTTAAAAAAGACTGGTATTGAAGAAGTCCATAATAAGTTAAATACTTGGTTAGATTAATTTTTTCTAAAAAACTTATTTATTATTTTGAAATTTCCAACTCAAAATTAGAACAAGTTGGAAATAACATTGGACTTTTTATATCCATCGGTAAGTCAGCTCTAGTTAATTCTCGACGTAATCGACTAAGATGTTCAATAGTACTCTTTTTATGGCCTCTAGCACTAACACTTTGAGCTGCTTTACGACCAGCTCTCCTTCCAAAACAGATAATTTCTAACAACGCATTACCCATAATTCGATTGCGACCGTGTATCCCTCCACTAACTTCTCCTACACAGTATAAACCTGGTATAGTACTTTGACCATCAGTATCAATAACTACTCCACCATTTTGATAATGCAAAGCAGGATAAATTAGCATTGGATTTTTGGTTGGATCAAGATTACCCCGTTTAGCCAATTTAAATAATTTCGGAAAGCGTTTCATCATCATTCCAGGTTCTCGACGTTCTAAATTTGGAGTATCTAACCAAACTCCTATAGCTGCATCATCGTCATCACCAACTATAATTCCTCTACCCTCAGCACATTCTCGTAAAATGGCAGCTGAAATATAATCCCGTGGTTTTAATTCATCAACAAATCGTTCTCCAAGTCCATTTAACAATTGAACTCCAGCTGAACGAACTCCTTCAGTAACTAAAGAACCAGCAATATGACTAGGATAAGCAATACCTGTAGGATGGTATTGAAATGAATCTAGGTCGCGTAATTTCGCTCCTAAACGATAAGATAATACTAATCCATCTCCAGTTGCTCCAAAATGATTGGTAGTTGGAAAGTTATTCAAATGCATACGACCAATACCACCAGTTGCAAGGATAACTGATTGAGCTTTAACCATTTTATAAGCATATTTTTCTAATGAATATAAAACTGCTCCGGCACAATGTCCAGTTTCGCTGGTAAGCAATTCAACAGCTGGGCTATGAGTCCAAATTTCAATATTACTATTGTTAGATACTGACTCACGCAATACTCGCATCATTTCTAAGCCAGTATAATCACGATAATAAACTACTCGATTAGCTGAAGCTCCACCAGGTCGACGAGTTAATAAATCTCCGAATTCGTTAACATCAAATTGCATACCTTCTTTTATCAACCAACGAATAACTTCTGGAGCTTCTTTAACCATAGCAGAAACTAATTCTTTATCTGCCTGAAAATGACCAGCTTTTAAAGTATCATTATAATGAGCTTGTAAGGTATCGCCAGGTTCAATTGAGGCCTGAATACCACCTTCTGCCATTACAGTATTGCTGTCACCAAGCCGTAATTTAGTAGCAAGAATTACTTTTGCTCCATTTCTGGCTGCGGTTAATGCTGCGGCGCAACCAGCTCCTCCACCACCAATTACTAGTACATTAGTTTCAGTAATTGAAGTTCCGGCTAAATCGGCTTCATCAATTCGAGAATCAGCTTGTAACATTTCGGCTAATTGTCGATGACAAGGGTCGCCTTTATTAGGGCCAATTTTTAAGTCAACAATGGAATCTTGATAATAATCTGGATGATAGTCACGCAGTAATTCACTCATTTCTGGCAATGCGTGCTCTTTATCGTTTTGATAGAGTTTTAATGCTTCTTCGTAGGAAATGCCTTGCATAAGAGTGTTAGAATAAAAGGTTGTAAATAATTTGAATTGGATTCTAGTGAATAGAATAGTTAAAAGAGATATACTTTCTTTAATATTTTTGAGTAAAGCAGATAATTTTATAAATTACTTAACTCAATTTGATACCACAAACCTATCATATTCATCATCAGTAGCAATTGCGTGAGTTTGCTCAATCATATAGCTATTATCTGGATGATTGAATTGTTTAACATAAAATTCTTGGGTCAATTCTGGTTTATCACGAATATCTACTTTCCATAATAAATGTACTAATCCAATAACTGCTCCCATCGCCAAAAATGAAATGTTCCGATCATTGGTTTTAGAATACATCCGTCGATAACCAACTCCTTCATAAGAGTTATATACTCGTACAATAAATTCTTTTTCAGCAATAATCTTTTCAATCCGATAAACTCCCCAACCAAATCCATTGAGGATAGCTATCATGCCATGTAACCAATCTTCTTTATTGGCACACATTGGAACAACCAAATTATACCATTCTGGACTTTGCATTATACGCCCAAAAGTATTAAACGCACAGATATGGCCAGCTTGAATGAACATTTCTTTGCTATCTTCTTCAGGAATTCCTGCTTCACATAAAGCAAAGTAACTTTCATAACTTATGCGATTATAATAATCTGCAAAATGATTAGTTAAAACTGCACCAAATGCTTTAATTAATCCTGATTCTGCATCACCGTATAATGGCATTTCTCGTACAGCTGCAATAATTTTATCTTCATCAACGTCAGTATTAAAACTTTGATCAATAGAAAATCGTTGTGGAATATCAGTTTGTAATTCAAATTTATTAATTAAGTAATTTCTTGCTGGTGAAATTTCTTCACTTACTAAAAATTTATCGGCATCAGCACCTAATAATTTGCATTCAGTTTCTTGTACAGTTTTATTTAATAAACCTTGCAAATAACCACTAGTGAAATAGCAATTTATTTGTGGTTTACCAATCATACATAAAACTTCACCGTAATGAGAGCGTGGAGTTATCCAAGTTTTAGTATCTAATTGTTGTAATTTACCAAAACCAGAATAAGAAAATTCTTGCACCAAATCATCAGTAGAATAACCTTGTTGTTTTAATAAATTAATTAAATTAGTGACTGAATCAATTAATAAATGTTCTGGATCATGTTTCTCAGTTCCTTGGGTCATCAAAACTGCCATCTGTAAATAGGCATTGTAAAAATTACAATGCAAAACACGACTTAAACCACCGATGATATTATGTCCGCCAGTGGTAACGACCTTTTTGGTCATACAAGTCCCTCATTCACTTTTGGTCCAGGTTTTAAAAATCCCCGAATTCTATTAAAAAATCCCTTTTTTTCAACAGAAGGATTAGTGATATTAATAGTTTGTGGCTCTTGTTCAACTGCAAGCAAACGAGTTTCATCAGTCATATCAACATTAAAATGTTGGGCAAATACTTCTTTTAAAATAGTTAATTGACTACTATTTAACTCAATTTGTTCACCTTTGAAATTAACGTATCTATTAGTTCTTAAAGCGAATAAAATACCAAGTTTGCTAGAGATTAAGGCATTATCAATTTCTGCAAGTTGAGCTTTTTTACGATTAGCATTCAGTGCATAAAATAACATGGTTGTGTTAATAACATAATTCATAGTTTTACTCCAAATTAATTCTCATTTATATGTAAAATCCTTCTAAAATAATAATTCCATTTAGAATATAAATTCTATAACATTTTAATACAATATTCAACTTATTATAAGTTATTGATCTAGTTATATCATAATCAAAGCTTTATGGGCTTATAAATAATTATTTTAAATTGAAAGATTCAGTTATATTGATGTTCCTATATTTATATTCAAATGTTACAATATGATAAATTTAAATATGACTTAGACTAAATATATGAAAACAATACGTGAACAAATTATTGAATGTATTATTATTCAACTTGAAACAATAACAAAAGAAAACGGTTATGATAATAACATTGGTCCAGGCAACGTTTACCGACAAGAATCAGTTATTGAAAAAAATATCATCCCAGCTCTTGCTGTATGGGAATTAACGGAAACTCGAGAACGTAATCAATCTGGTGGTACAGTGCGTGAATTAATAATTAGAATAGAGGCTATTGTGGCTGTTAGTAATGGTAAACATCATGCTACTGTTGGCAATCAGTTATTGGGTGATGTAGAAAAAGCATTAATTATGGGAGACATGAGCTTAGATGAATTAATTGATGATATTCAAGATGTGGCTGCTACTATTTCACGTTTACCATCAACTTATATTCCAAAAGCAGAAATTTCTTATTTACCAACAAATTATAAAATAGCAGGAGCAACAATTGATTTTGAAATTATTTATACCACTGAATGGGGTGATCCGTATACCCAATAAATCATATCCCATTAATTTAATTTTTCGGATTAGGCATTACCGAATACAATACTTTCAGAAAAGCTTCTGGATTTAAAAAACCATTACCCCAAGCATTATCAAAATCAGCATTAGGTTTTAAAGCAATAATTTCTTCAAGAGTCTTACCCTGATTCATTAGTTTTTGCATACGATCCTTAACTGTAACTAGCATAGTATGATATTTTTCCAGTGATTTTTTATCAGCTAATGGCCCATGTCCTGGAATAATTTGGGTTTTATTATCAACCATTGCTAAAATATGTTCAACACTATTTATCATGCCATTGATACTTCCATTACTAGAAGAATCCATAAAAGGGTACATTTCATTAAAAAATGTGTCGCCCATATGGATTACATTAGCAGTTTTGAAAAAAACAATACTGTCACCGTCTGTATGAGCATTATTTTGATGAACAACTTTTATTTCTAAATTATTGAGATGAAAAGTTATTTTGTCATTGAAGGTAATAACAGGTAATGCAACTTTTGGAGAAGCCGGTATTGTTTTGTTAAATGCCTTGATAAAACCATCTTTAGTCATACGTTCACGAACGTTATCATGTGCAACGATAATGCTACCTTCTTTACCAAAATTTTCATTTCCACCAGTATGGTCAAAATGCCAATGAGTATTGATTATAAAACGAATAGGTTTATCAGATAGTTTAGTAATTGCTGCTTTAATTTTTTCAGTTAATGGAGCAAATTGATCATCAATTAAAAATATTCCATCTTCTCCTATAGATACGCCAATGTTACCTCCCATTCCCATTAGCATATAAATACCACTATTCAATTCTATTGTTTTAATTTTGATGTTACTGAACTTATCTCCAGTATTTTCGGCAAATACAATAGTAGTAAAACCTAATAATAAACCAAATATAAATTTTTTTACATAACCCATTCAAATTATCCTGTTTGTGTTGTCAAATGTTAAGTACTGTTTAAATCCTAAAATTTTAAGTTTTATTTAAGAAGTTTATTTAGTAAATTTACCAATAATTTCCCATCAGAAAAATTTAAGCTATGATTGCCAATTGTAGTAATAGTTTTAGATAAACCATGTAAAGCTGATACATTATTCATGTCTTGGCTATAAGGTGCAACCCAATCATCAGCATTTCTTATTATCGATACATAAAACCCTTTAGGATGTGGTTGACGATTCAGCCAAAATAATAGGCTATTTGGACGTTCTCTAATCAAATCATAATACAATCCTTGACTACGATTAATTGCACCTAATCCTAACATAGGAGTAATCAAACCAGCCGGACTGTTATTAATATCTGCTCCTAATTCAGCTTTATATGTGCCTAAATGTGGACTAGCAATGCTAATCAAACCTTTAACTTTAATTTTTCCTGCTACCATAACTAATCTAGCAACAACTCCACCAGCCGAATGACCAACTAAAACTAATGAGTTATCCACATGACGTTGTTGTAAATTTTGTAAATACATATCTAACCATTGGGCTTGAATTGACAATGGTGCTTCTGAAGGTAAAGTTACAGTATAAATATAATTATTATTAGAATTAGGTTGAATTAACCCTAATGATGGGCCGTTAGGAAATAAATGACCTGCATCTTGCCAACCATTATGCTGTAGAGTATTAATAATACCAACTGGTCGCCAATTACTACCATCACCTAAATAACCATGAATAAGTACTAGAGTATAATTAGCATAAGTTGGTACACTAATTAAGAAAAACGTTATTAGAGTTATAAATCGTAAAATTTTAGCCATCAGTCTTAATCCTTTCAATTATCTCTTGTAAAATCTCGTCAGAATTCTCATTTTCTACTTGACAAGTACCTGCTGCTTTATGTCCACCACCATTATATTCTAACATAAGCACCCCTATATTAGTTTTAGAAGAACGATCAAGAATAGATTTACCAATTGCTAATACCGTGTTTTGCCTTTGCAAGCCCCATAACACATGAATTGAAATATTACATTCCGGATAAAGAGCATAAATTACAAAACGATTAGTAGTAAAAATTTCCTCTTCATTGCGCAAATCTAATACAACTATATTATCACGTACAGTAGAACATTTTTCAATTTGTTCCATAGATGCTTTTTGATGTTTAAAATATAATTCAACTCGTTCGTCAACATCTGGTAATCTTAATATTTCATCAATAGTATGAGTTTTACAATAATCTATTAGCATCATCATTAAATCATAATTAGAAATTCGAAAATGCTTAAAACGTCCTAAACCACTTCTAGGATCCATTAAATAATTAAGTAATACCCACTCTTTTGGATATAATATTTCATCACGAGTAAAATCAGCTGAATCAGCTTTATCAACTGAAATAATCATATCTTCGCTAATATTTGGAAATTTATCACTTCCATAATAGTTATAAACTACTCGTGAGGCAGACGGAGCATCTGGATCAATAATATAATTAGATGGGCGACTTTGTTCTCCCAAAATTCTTATGGCTTCACTTAAATGATGATCAAATATTAGATGAGCCCCAGGAGAATATGGTAAATTAGTGGTGATATCATTAGGACCAATTGGGATTCTCCCTAATTGTACATCTCTAGGATGAACAAATTTAATACCATCTATTAGATCAAGTTCTTTTAATAAAACAGCACAAATTAAGCCATCAAAATCACTTCTTGTTACCAAGCGATATTTTTGTGACATATTTTAACTTCCTAATATTGTTGGATAGTGATTCTTCGAGAATTTCAGTCTCGAATAGCGAAGATATTAAGCAGGTTAGGCCGGCAAACCATTTCCTTATAGAAGGTAAAGTTTGTCGGCCTAGTTTAAGTGCGAAGTTAATGCACCTAATCTTAATCTAGTATACTGCTAATTTGGTATTACTAAAAATTTACCAACTTTTAGAGAATTATGTTTAAATTCATTTAAACTTTTTAATAATGATACTGTAGTATCATAACGTTTAGCAATTCCAGATAAATTATCGCCTCGACGAATTTTATGGGTTTTCTTTACTGTAGTATTTGCCGATATTATTAATTTTTGTCCAATTCTCAAAGAAGTATTCTTACTAAGTTTGTTTAAATTACGAATTTTAGCAACATTCATATTATATCGTTTGGCAATTCTCCATAAAGTATCACCTTTTTTAACTTGATATTTTTCTAAATTTTTAGTTCTTTTCTGATTAAACTTACGAGCAGTTTTTTTACTTCTAGTAGTCAGTTTATTTGTAAAAGCAGCTGTTTTTACTAATTTCAATTCATTTGGTATTTGAGCAAGTCGTTGCTTAAATTGATAAACTTTACTTGCAGGCAAACTAATATTATGTGGACCTTTAGGTGAAGTAATTCCACGTCTATAACATGGATTTAATAATTTCAATTCAGAAAGAGATATTCCTGCTAATTGAGCTACTACAGATAATTCTGTTTGGCGACCTGTATTAATTTTTCTAAAATATGGTTTATTACTAATTTTTTGTAATTTTATGCCATATGCTCTAGGATTACCAACAATTTTAGCAAATGCTAATAGTTTAGGTACATATTCACGAGTTTCCCTAGGTAATTTTAATGACCAAAAATCAGTAGGTCGATTGCTTTTTTTATTACGCCTAATAGCTTTACCTACATTTCCTTCACCATAATTATAGGCTGCTAACGCTAAAAACCAATCACCATCAAACATTTTATTTAAAGTCTTTAAATAATTTAAAGCAGCGTTAGTTGAAGCCGTAATATCACGTCTGCCATCATACCATTTATTTTGTGCTAATCCATAATACCTACCAGTAGCTGGCATAAATTGCCATAAACCAGCAGCACTTTTATGAGAAATAGCTCTAGGTTCAAATGCACTTTCAATCGCTGGTAATAAAGCTAATTCCATTGGTAAACCACGTTTTTCTACTTCTTTAACAATGTGATAAAAGTATGGACCAGCTTTATTAGATATCCTGCGAAAATAAGCTGGATTGGATAAAAATTTGTTTATTTCCTTTTGAACCTGATGATTATCAACTACTGGAAAGGCGTAACCATTTTTAACTTGATCCCATAAATTCCCATTTTTGAAAGATTTTTTCCTATTAAATCTAGGTTTTTCTGGTATTATTTTAATTGATTGAGAAATAGCTTCTCCAATAGTAGGAGTATTTCTAGTTAATTTTTGTTTAGCTGTATAGTAATAGATCTTTTTAATACGTTTATTAGCAATTTTTGATTTTTTAGATGTATTTGCTAAATTTACAGTCGGTTTAACTTTTGGAGCAACAGTTTCATTTTTCCAATAAAGTGTAAATGGATTATTTTGATTTACAAGTTGCGGTAAATTATTTTCAACATCAATCCTATATGATTTAGATGAAGATATAATTTGATTAGTTTTTTCATTATTTGATTCATCAGCTACTGGTTTAGTAACTAGAGTATTACAACCAAATAAACTACTAAGTATTAATAAATAAAATATTCTAAACAGTTTCATAATAGAGCATCCTAAAATTGAATTTAAAAAAATTGACAAATCAGTATTATAATTTTTCAATTAAGCATAGTTATTGATATTAAAGATATTTTCAATAAACTATCTTTGATATAAGTTATTCATTACAAAAGACGTGCCAATTGTTGCCCCATTAAAATATTTTTTGTTTTGCATTGTTCTGATAACCATTCTATCCGTTTAGAACCTAATAACATAATCACTGTAGATCCCATATTAAAACGTCCAAGTTCATCTCCAAGTTGTAGGTGTTTGGTCTCTTTATAATGCCAATGCTTGATTTGGGATAAATGATTAATTTCCCCTGTCCATTTTGTTTCTATACTACCCACAAAAATAGCTCCTACCAAAATCAAAGCCATTGGTCCAAATTCAGTTTTAAATATACAAATTAAACGTTCATTACGAGCAAATAAATTAGGAATAACTCTAGCTGTTCGTTGGTTTACGCTAAATAAACGTCCTGGTACATATATCATATCCGTTAATTCACTTGTAATTGGAACGTGAATACGATGATAATCTTTAGGCGATAAATATAAAGTACAAAATAATCCTTGTTGAAACAAATCACTAAAATCAGTGTTACCACCTAATAAATCTGTCAATTTAAAAGAATGACCTTTTGCTTGTAACAAAGTACCAGCTTCAATCTCCCCAATTTGACTTATTTCAGCATCAACTGGACTAATAATATCAGTCGCTAATGGTCGAACTGTTGGTTTTAAAGATCGAGTAAAAAACTGGTTAAAACTAGCATAATTACTAACTTCTGGCAAGCTAGCAATACTCATATCAACATTATAATACTTAATAAAGCGTTTAATCAACCAATGAGTTATACCTCCTAATTTTAAACGAGTAAATTTTAACACCAATTTCGATAAAAAATGTTGTGGAATAATATACTGAATAGAAGTTAAAAGTTTATCCATAAATGAATTTTGCATAGAATAATTAGTTTTTCATATCCTGGTTATAAGTACAAGCAGCTTGAATAAAACTAGAGAATAATGGATGTCCATCTCTTGGAGTTGAGGTAAATTCAGGATGGAATTGACAACCAATAAACCAAGGATGATGACCATTTTCAATTACTTCTACTAAGTTACCATCTGCTGACATACCTGCAAAAATAAGCCCTGCTTGTCGCAACATACTCATATAATTATTATTAAATTCATAACGATGTCTATGTCGTTCTCGAATAATTTCTTTACCATATAATTTTTGCGTTTTACTACCATTCAGCAAATGGCAAACTTGGCCACCCAATCGCATACTCCCACCTTTATCAACATCTGCATTGCGTTGTTCTACATTACCATTTTCATTCATCCATTCAGTAATTAAAGCAATAACAGGGTTGGGAGTACCAGGATCAAATTCAGTACTATGAGCTTTTTCTAAACCAATTGACCTGGCAAATTCTATTACAGCTACCTGCATTCCTAAACAAATACCCAAATATGGTACATTATTTTCTCTAGCAAATCTAGCAGCACTAATTTTACCTTCAATTCCACGTTTTCCAAATCCGCCAGGAATCAAAATAGCATCAACTTCTAGTAAACAATCAGTACCTTGTTTTTCAATTTCTTCAGAATCTGTATAAACAATATTAACCTTAATTTGGGTATGAATACCAGCATGGAATAATGCTTCAGCTAAGGATTTATAGGCATCAGTTAAATTAACATATTTACCTACCATGGCTATATTAATTTGACCATTGATGGGATTATCCATTGCTGCTAATACTTGTTTCCACTCAGATAAATCAGCATTTGCAGTCTTTAAGTGCAGTTTATCACAGACAATTTTATCTAAACCTTGTTGATGTAATAATAATGGAACACGATAAATAGAATCCGCATCCAATACTGAAATTACAGCCTGTTCATCGACATTAGTAAATAAAGATATTTTTTTACGTTCTCCATCTGGTAATGGATGAGTAGAACGACAAAGTAGAATATCAGGTTGAATACCTATAGAACGTAATTCTTTGACAGAATGTTGGGTAGGTTTGGTTTTTAATTCTTTAGCAGAAGGAATATAAGGCACTAGAGTTAGATGGATGAATAAGGCTCGTTCACGACCTAAATCACATCCTAATTGGCGGATTGCTTCTAAAAAAGGTAAGGATTCAATATCCCCTACTGTACCCCCAATTTCAACCATTGCTACATCTGCGTCACCTGCTCCTTCAACTAAGCAACGTTTGATTTCATCAGTGATATGAGGAATTACTTGAACTGTAGCTCCTAAATAATCTCCACGTCTTTCTTTACGAATTACATTTTCATAAATTCGACCAGTGGTAAAGTTATTATGTTGCCCCATTGTGGTTCGCACAAAACGTTCATAATGACCTAAATCTAAATCAGTTTCAGCACCGTCATCAGTGACAAAAACCTCACCATGTTGAAATGGACTCATAGTCCCAGGGTCAACGTTTATGTAAGGGTCTAATTTTAATAGAGTGACTCTTAATTTACGAGCTTCTAATACAGCAGCTAAAGAAGCAGACGATATGCCTTTGCCTAATGAGGAAACTACGCCACCAGTTATAAATATAAATCTTGTCATTTGATATTTTGTTACAACGGAATACAGTTTAGTTAATTAGTATTTAAATAAATGTGTGAGTTAATAAAATTATCTATAAAATCTGACGCTGAAAATAAATACTAAAGGTTGATTGTTGAGATTCTTCTAAAGCTTTTTGAAGCAATTTTTTACCTTTTTTTGCAGATTTTAAAGTAATTTGATAAAACCTAGTATAAAAAGCATCTGGTTCTACTTGTACATTTAATACAAAAGATACAGCTTCTGGATGATGTTTAGCATTATAGTTAAATATCATTTGTTCATCTGGAGCTAACCTGGTATCAGCAAGCTCTTTACTTAAATTCATGGTTACTTTACGACTTATTACATATTGTTGTTTGGTCGATGATAAAACTTGCCCATCTTTGTCTTCTTGATAGCCTTCTATTATTATTCTTGGAGTAACATAAGTTGGGAAATAATGACCAGTTCCAGTATTTTTAATGCTTAATTTAGCGGTAATAGTGTTCGTTGATTTAGCAAAATCACTATTTTTTATTTCAATCCCTTGTTTAACCATATCTGGGTCATGAATTCCACGCCATAAATGTCGTCTATCTGGCATGTGGCAGGTTTGACAAGTTATACCTTCTTTAGGATAACGACTAGCTTTCCATTCTTCGTAAGTATTTTCTAATAACTTACCATTTAAACTATATTCGTCTGGTTTAAACTGATGACAAGCTGAACAAAATTCAGCAGATTGAAATATAAGGCTACTTTTCCAACCATTATGCGGAAATTTAGTTATTTCAGATTCTGGTAGTTGTCCATTTCGATGTGGGGGACCATACCATTGATATTTACGCATATGACAAGCAGCACAAATTAAACCTTGTTCATGTAAATTATCTTGCTTATTTGTGGAGTTTTCTAATAATGAAGTAACTAAACTTACCGCTTGTTCCTGCAAAGGTGCGTGACATCGGATACAAGCCTGATGTTGTTTAGTAGCAATAGCTGGCATATCAACTAATTGCCCAATTACGCCTGCTCCCATCGCATGGCTATGTAAACTTTTACTCCAATCTTGAAATTGAGTAGCATGACAGGTAGCACAGGATTTAGGGTCTAAAGAAGTTTCTAGATCAGACAAATGAATTGAAGGTTTACCTTGAGTAGGAATCGGACTTTGCCAATGATCTTGTAGCTCTTGCTGAAGAGGGTTTGCACATACTTCAACGTAGATAAAACTCAAGATAATTATTTTTAACCAATTCATCATATTATCCAGTTAATATAATAATAACGACATTTTATTACGATAGATATTAACTAAATCTCCTTGATTTCCCAACAAAGTAAATAGTGTTAATAATCCATTCCGACCAGCATCATTTTCAAAGGTTCTGGATTTACGCATAATTTCTATTAAATGTTGCATAGCAGTTTCATATTCACCAGTTAAAATTTTCTTAGCACTCAATTGATAACGTGCCATAAGATTATCTGGTTCATTATTTAAGACTATTTCTAACTTATCTATGGATGGAGCTTCAGCAGCTATTTTGGAAAAAGTGATATGAGCTTGTAATTCATTAACTTCAGTTTCTGCTTTAATATTAGCAGGTAAAGTTTTAATTAATAATTCTGCTTCAGGAAAATTTTGTTGCTTAATCATTAGTTTGACAAGTTCTAGTGTAACTGGATAATATTCTGGTTCTAATTTTCTAGCCTGTTCTAATAAACTAATTGCTTCAGAAATATTTCCAGCAACATTTGCTAAATCTGCTTGAATTTTTAATTTATCAGCTGGTCTTTCCCTATGTTTATCTATCATTTTGCGTAACACATCTTCTGTTTGTACGCCAGATGTCTCTTCTACAACTTTTCCATGTCTGAATAATTTTAAAGCTGGTATTCCACGAATTGAGTGCTGACCAGCTAATTGCTGTTGTTCGTCAGTATCAACTTTAGCTAATATAAATTGCCCCTGATATTCTTCTACTAATTTTTCTAAAATTGGTTCTATCATTTTACAAGGCGCACACCAACTAGCCCAAAAATCAACTAATACTGGCACTTGATTAGATTTTTCTAAAACTTCAGTTGTAAAATTTTCCTGGTTAGCAACAATAATATATGGAGAATCGCCCATCTGTATCCCTTTGAAAAAGTTTATAATTTATACGCTATATTTTAGCAAATATTGTAATTATACACTTTTTTATATAATAAGACAAATTAAGATTATTTGATTTTAAACATAAGATTAAGAATTAAAGTATCATTAATAAATATTAATTTATACATCCGAAAGTTATGAGCTTCAAATTTATAATATTTAAAAATATATTCTTACAAAAGAATTTGCGTAATATCTGTCATAACTTCACAGTTGTAATGAATAATGTTAATATCATTGATTCATTAATTCTAGGAGTAACAAATGTACGATGTTCGCTTTTACAAAGGTAATTATAAATGGCGGCAAATCCAGGCAAATAGGGATAAATGTATTGCTTATATTGAGCATCATTTCAATGCCACTGGAAATACTACTACTGGTTATTCTGTAGTTATCGTTGGTTACAATTCTTCTGGTACTAGCAAAGCGTGGGGACGTTGGTATGCTAATCATATTGGCCAAGAATTTAGAATACCAGTAGCAGGTAAAGGTGGAATATTAATCGGTGGATTTAATGGTCGTGGTAATGGTAATGTGAAACATACCAATATGCCTGCTATTTTATTAGAGCCAATGTTTGTTAGTAATCCATTACAAGCTAAAATAGTTCGTAGTGAAGAGGGGCAATTCCGACTTGCAAAAGTTCTTGCAGATAGTATTATAGAGTTTTTTCCTAAAGGTGGTAAAATTGCTTTTAGTGTTGGACATAAGTATAAAACTTCTCGTCCTAGAGATCGTGGAGCTTCTGTTAATGGTGGTGGTTCGGAAGCTGATTATGCAGAAATTGTAATGGAAAAAGCCAAGTATATTTTGGAAAATTACGAGCCTGTAGTTAATAAGCCAATTATTGAAGATGAAGATATTATAGATAATGAAGTTCGTATTATCAAAAATGGTAAAGAAATATGGTCAAATACTGATCTTGATGAAGATGATGAAATTGTTTGGGATGAAGAAAATCGTACCTTATATTTGAATACTGAATAATTTATTCTATAAATAGGTAATTTATAAATATTATACGGTTTTGTAGCTCTAACAATTAAAGGTTTGGGTTGCAAAACCATTTTTTAAAACTAGACATCTTTCCTAAATATTGTATTAACAACGTGAAATTGACCAAAGCTATACATTTAATTACGGATTTTATGTAGGATGTAATGAGTTTACGAATTACATCTTGATGCAATTCCCTTCATTCATTGCATTCTACATTTATATATCCTTATTTAGATTAAGATTTCTAATATCTTAAACTTAATGAATTTAGTCGTAATTTAATATATCCTTTCTCTTTTTATAACATATTGTTTTTTGATCTACCAATCCCATTTTGAAGTAGCAATTGAAATAAACTATATTGATGTTTAAATTATGGTCTTAATAGTTTATTTAAGTTACGTGCCAATGCATAAACCATATAATCATAAATATAATAATAGGTCTTAAAATGTATTTGTTATCTTTAAAAAAATATTTAGTTAGTATAGTTATTATGATATCTTTGGCTATACCACAAGTTAATGCTATTGAAGATACCTTATTTTTTTATAATCCAGAATCTAATATTAATGATTTTCGTACTTTAAAAAAACTATTTGATGCTTATTTAGCAAACGATAATCTTTATAAATTTCAACCTTTTGACAATAAAAATACTTTTGAAAGTTTTCTACAACAAGATAATGTTTTTTTGCTTTCAAGCTGGCATTATTTAAATTTACGTCAACAAGGTTATAACAATTTACAACCAGTTTTAGTAGGCACAATTAATGGTAATATAACTTATACAAAAGTATTATCAACTAAAAAAAATATTAAAAATCTTAGTAAATTACATAAAAAACGGATTGCTTCATCCGGTGATAAAAATTATACTAATGATGTATTACAAAATATGGCACAACATTCTAAGGTAAAATTTAAAGTTTTAACTGTTCCTAAAGATATTGATGCTTTAATGTCAGTATTATTTGGAATGGCTCAAGGTGCTTTAACAGCCCGCCATAGTCTCGATACTTTATTGACTTTAAATCCTAAAAAATATAAATTATTACGTCAACATGCGGAAAGTGCAGCTATTATCTTACCAATTGTGATAGTGAATAAACCAATTGTAAAACCTTCAATTCAAAGAGTATTAACAGCTATTGAAAATTTACCAAATTCTAATAGTGGTAAAGAAATACTTGGTATGTTAGGGTGGGATGGTTGGCAAAAAATTGATTCATTAGAGATGCAATAATTGAATTTAAAAACAAATTATACGAATTAATATTTAACTTAAATTTTTGCTTAATATTAAGATATAAAAAATTATATTGACAATTCAAGCTTAATAACAGATAATTAGGCAGTTTTCCATTCAAATATAAAGGAGTTTTAAATTTGGCTAATTCAGCTCAATCAAAAAAACGGGCTCGGCAAGCAGAAAAACATAGGAAACACAATGCTGGTCAACGTTCCATGTTACGTACTTGTATAAAAAATGTAGTTAAAACAATTGCTGGTGGCAAGAGAGAAGATGCCCAATCAGCTTATAATATAGCCGTACCGATTATTGATAAAATGGTCAATAAGGGTATTATTCATAAGAACAAAGCTGCCCGTCATAAAGGCCGTCTTAATGCACATATTTGTGCAATGCAAGCGGCTTAAACAATATGGATATCGTCACCGGCGGTATCCTTATCATAACGAAAATAAATTGGATTTATCTCAAATTGTTCCAATAATTGTTCAAATTTTTTCACCTCATAGCCAGCAATGTTCGCAGCATGTTTAACATCACCATCTACCATATGCAATATTCTGTTTAAATAATATTGATCAAATTCTTTACGAGCTTCGACCAAAGTTTGTAGCTTATTTTCACTTTCACATAATGCTTCTTTAACCAATGACAATGGAATTATTGGAGATATTGACAATACGCTACATTGTTCAATAACATTTTCTAATTGTCTTACATTGCCATGCCATGGTAATGTCATCATATATTCCAAAGCTTCAGGTGCAAAACGTGGCAATTCAGCCAAATTTTCTTTTTTAGCTTGAACGTTTAAAAAAAATTCAATTAATAATGGGATATCTGCTCGACGTTCTGACAATGGTGGCACATGTAATGGAATGACATTAAGTCGATAAAATAAATCATCTCGAAACTCACCTCTTTTAATGGCAGATTCTAAGTCATGATGAGTAGCAGAAATAATCCGTACATCAACTTCTATACTATTGATTGCTCCAACTGGTCTTACTTTGCTATCTTGCAATACACGTAATAATTTAACTTGTAGTGCTGGTGACATGTCTCCAACTTCATCTAAAAATAAAGTACCACCATCAGCAGCTTGAAACATACCTAAATTCTTACGGACAGCTCCAGTAAAAGCGCCTTTTTCATGACCAAATAATTCTGATTCCAATAGTTGTTCTGACAATGCTCCACAATTAACTTCCATAAATACTTGGTTACTACGAGGACTAGCACGATGAATGGCATTCGCTAATAACTCTTTACCAGTTCCAGTAGCTCCTCCGATAAACACACTACTACGGGTTTTAGCAATTCGTTGAGCTTGTTTAAGTAAATTTGCCATAATAGTACTTTGATGAATAATCTCTGGCGCAAAATCTGTATCGATATCAGCCAAACCAACACGAGTTAAAGCCAAACGAACATAATGAAATAGTTCATCTGGATCAATTGGTTTAGTTAAAAATTCAAATATTCCTTGATGAGTAGCACGCACTGCATCCGAAATATGAGCATTGCCACTTAGCATAATCACTGGTAATACCGAATTATGTTTTTGAATTTCTTTAAGTAAAGCTATACCATCCATTCCTTCCATACGTAAATCAGTAATAACAAGATTAGGCTTGAAAACAGGTAATGCTGATATGGCATCAATACCATTTGTAACTGCTTTGATTTCATAGCCGATATCTTCTAACCAAGCTGTTAACATTGTTAAAATGATAGAGTCATCATCGACTAACAAAATCCGTAAAGTACGTTTTGTAGTAATAATTGGCTCTTTGATAGCTATTTTAGACATAACTTGTTGTGTTATTTTATATTAAGAAAAATCCTATTCCAAAATAAGTATTGGACTATGCGTAGAGTTATATAAGTTCTAGTTATTTATCAAATCAGCAATAATCATTCCATCCGTATAATATATTGATTATATTGATATACATTGATTATAAATCATATATTTAAATAGCTATTATGACATTTTAATGTCAATATTATATTACTAATTCATATTAAAATTGGGTAGTCCTGAAGGAAGTAGTGGTGAAAAAGATCAAATAATATTAGCATTATAATGATGAATGAAAATCCAAATGTCTCCAATATGATTAGAAAGTTTTTTGGAAAAAGAAAGAGTGCTTCTGACTAAACGGGCAACGAAGTAACGAACGAATG
>DAOUSL010000430.1 GCA_030627235.1 Thioploca sp. | reverse complement strand
GTGTAATGTTGACCAGTTTCATGGGATTGATATTGATGGCAGTGCGGTTAATATTGCGACGGTGGCAATGTGGTTGACGGATCATCAAATGAATTTAAAAGTGCAGGAATTGGGTAATTATTTTAACCGTATTCCGTTGGTAAAAAAGGCGAATATTGTTCACGGTAATGCGTTGCAGTTGGACTGGGCTGAGGTAATTGAACCCGAAAAGTGTAGTTTTATTATGGGAAATCCGCCGTTTGTGGGTTATAGCTATCAAACGAAAGAACAAAAATTAGATTTAGCCTTAGTTTTTAAAGGTATGAAAGGGGCGGGTGTTTTAGATTTAGTGACTGCATGGCATGTTAAAGCGGCGCGTTATATTCAAGAAAATAAAAATATTTCTGTCGCTTTTGTTTCAACTAATAGTTTAACGCAAGGCGAACAAGTAGCAATTTTATGGACAGAATTATTGAGGTTAAATATTCGGCTTTATTTTGCACATCGTACTTTTCGCTGGAATAATGAAGGGCGTGGCGTTGCTGCGGTTCATTGTGTGATTATGGGGTTTGGTTTGCAAGAACTAGAGAATTATCGTTTGTTTGATTATAGTAATGATATACAAGGTGAGGCTGTAGAAATTAAAGCCAAACAAATTAACCCATATTTAGTTGAAGCTCCAACAGTATTGATTGATAAACGCTCAAAACCATTAAGTCATAATGTTCCAAAAATGGTTTTAGGTAACTTACCAAGAGATGGAGGAAATTTACTTCTATCAATAGAAGAAGTTAATAGTATTCAAAAAAATGACCCTATTGCTTTCAAATATATTCAAAAATTTTTAGGAGCAGCAGAATTTATTAACAATATTCCACGTTATTGTTTATGGTTACAAGATAGCACAGTAAATGATAGGCTAAAATCACAAGAAATTAATGGTCGCATGGAACAAGTAAAAAAAATGCGTTTAAATAGTACAAGGAAAGCAACACAAAAACTAGCTGAAACTCCTTATTTATGTGGTGAAATTCGTCAAACTGACCATTCTTACTTATTAATTCCGCGCGTATCATCTGAACAACGAAAATTTATTCCCATTGGTTATTTTGAACCCGATGTCATTTGTGGTGATGCTAATTTTATGATGCCTAATGCAAGTCGGTATGATTTTGGCTTACTTTGTTCAACTTTTCATAATGCTTGGATGCGAACAGTTTGCGGACGATTAAAAAGCGATTATCGTTATTCAAATACCGTTGTTTATAATAATTATCCT
>DAOUSL010000032.1 GCA_030627235.1 Thioploca sp. | reverse complement strand
TATCAAGAAACGCCGCTACGCTTTAACTGTTTCTTCATATTTTTGAACCTCGGCTAGTCACGGACTACTCGACTTCGGCTTGCCTCTCCATGTCTCGCAGCGATCGGAATTAAACAACTAAATAACCAGCCAATAAAGTTCTTAAATTCAGCTTTTTCTAATTTTTTGCTGTTATTCTGAGTGGGCTTAATAATCTCTTTATCTTCAATACCCAAACGTAATAATGAGAAAGAAAAATCTTGTTTGGAATTTGGATAATTAGTTAGTAATTTAGTTATTGCTGTTCCATCAAAAGAAAGAAGTTTAGTTGTTTTAGAAGCCGTTGCTTGATGCAAATATACAGGTTGGGCTATGGCCACTTCTTCTCCGAGAAAACCTTCAGTTATTGTATCTACAAAACACTGATTCGAGGTAATTCGGACATCACCTTCTATAATAAGATAAAGAGTATTTGCTTCAGCACGTTCTGAAAAAATTTCCTCACCAATTGAATAGTTCTGCTCTTGTATAGAAGGGAGTAATCGAGCTAAATCTTGTATGGAAAAATTGAAAAAAATTGGAGCTTGCTTCAAATGCTCTAATATTTCGTTATCTTGCAAAATATTCATATTATTTTTCTATAATAATCAAATCATTAATTTTATTAAATATTTTCAATTGTTTAAAAAAAAAGGAGATTTTTAACATATTCTTATCCTTAAACTTGTTGCTTTAAATAGCATCTGTCATCACTACTTTATGCTTGACTACCCAATGATTAAATAGTATCATGTGAGTGGTATGGTTGTACCAATAAATGAAACATCCCTTATATTCCAGCAAAAATTGTGAACAGTTTATTTTAATATATCATTTTTCACGAGAATGATAAAACTGGAAGATAAATGATGTCATAAATAGGGAACTATTCTTTAAAGGTAATATCTAATGAAAATAGTAATATATTTTTTTGCTGTTATGTTTTTGGTTGCATGTCAATCAAATGCTAAACTGATTTATCCTGATAAAATTTATCAAAATACAAAATGGACAAAAGATGAACTAAAAAAGGATATTTCCGTTCGTCATCTTCAGCGAAGCAAGAATTCAAGCACTCATTTAATGCGTTTAAAAGGAAATGAATTTCCACATTATCATGATCATCATGATCTAAATGTATCAATCTTATCTGGAAATGGTATTATTCATTTTGAGGATCATGATGTCTTGTTAGTACCAGGAGATGTTGTTTTTATTCCAAAAGGAACGTTCCATTGGGCCGAAAATACTGATGCCAATGCTAGTGTTATTTTTGCGGTATTTTCTCCAGCTTTTGATGGTAAAGATAGACGTAAAGCTGAGTAAAATCCTAATGTTAAGCTCACAGAAGAAATTGTAATACTCGGCAGACCTGACAGGTTTCCAAAATCTATCAGGTCTTAGATTCTGATTTTATTTAGTTCACATTCTCAAGGTATTTTTAATCATAATATCCATCAATTGCTCTAGCAAATGCTTCAATATCGACAGGGACTTTTTTTCCTAAACGTTTCTCAAATGCTGATTTACGCACATGAATAACATACATTCGAGCCTTTATGGGTTTTATTTCATTGATACTAACGCTATTTTCAATAATTTGGACTGCCATTTTAGCTGGCTCTTCCCCTTGTTCAAACGGTGACAATCCAATAGATAACATCCCGCCATCTGCTACGAAAAATCCCCAGAACCCCATAGTTAGTAATGAAGTATTAGCTTCTGTCCATTTAATAATACTTGCCGATTCAATCACTTTATCTTTGTTTTGAGGATCACGAATAGTATGATAATGGGTTATGAGTAAAACATCAGCTTTACCTTCAGAATTTTTAACAGCTTGTTTCCACTGTGCGAAATTATGCACTTGAATTGAATCCAAAAACTTGAATGGTGTCCAATCTACCTTTACAATTTCATCATGAATAGCTTTAGAAGAAGGTGAATCATCAGAAATATGTAATAATCTGCTTCCAGCCGGAAATATCTTTTTTAGGTAGCTATTTGCAGCTGCCCAAGGTAAATCCTCGGTTATTCCGGAAACATTATTAGCTTTATCAAAACCATATTTTGATAAATCACCGTTTACACCAGCATATAAAATATTGATATTTGGATCGTTAATAAAATACTTACTGACATATTGTTGAGCATTGTCATCAAGAGCGATAATAATATTTGGATTCCAATCTTTAATTACTGCACGTGCCCGAATTCCGGCCTTTTCCTTAAATATTTCACTTGGATTGCGTTTAGTGTCCATGTAGTGATAGCGGATGTTATAAGGCCGGTCACCAATTACGCGTTGAATCCCAATATCCATATCAGTATCCCAAGAAAAATTTGTATAATAGCTATGTAAAACTAAAATACGTGGCTGGGTTAGGTTTGCGTGTACTATATACACACCGGCACAGATTAAAAATAAGAAGCGTAAAATGTTACTGATTTTTTTTCTATTCATAATATAGCCAGATATTGCCAATAGCTAATGGAAACAAAGATGGTAGCAATACGAAATAAATTCATACTCCAAATATAGAACATAAATTTACTACGATTATACGCCAGAGTGTTGTCCTTTGTTGCATCTTCTTCAAAACTAAGATAATAAGTACATTGATAACTAAAAAACCAACCATCACTTACCATTAAGATAACAAATCCTATGAGCCAAGGGTTGATCCCATAAGCTTCCGAAATAGGTAAAAATACTGAACACATAAGGATGATGGTTGCATTATTTGGCAGGATTAAACGGGTTAAAAATACAAGGCCAGCTAAGATTAGTAAAAAAACATTAAAATTGTTGACAATGTAATAACCGGCGAACTTGAAATTTTCCTGTAAGAGTAGATCAAGCCCTAAATAATTCATGATATTGGTAATACTGATCATTCCAGCCAGTAACATCAAAAATGACCAATCAATATCTTGCCGCAACATTTTTTTGGAAAAAATCCCAACGGCCATCAATATAAAAAATGCTGAAAATGCAATCCAAGGTGGTTGAATTTTATGAAAAGAAACTGTTAAAATACCGATTATAAAGAAAATAATTGTGGTGGCAGCTACCCATTCGATATACTTAACTGGTCCCATTGCCTTAAGTTGTTCGTCAATTTTGGCACGATTTAACTTGGGAACGGTTTCTTGATTGCGGAAAAATAACCAAACTAATAAAAAATGGCCACCAAGTAAAACTAACAAAGCAACAATTGCAGCAATAACCCAATATCCCCAGGTAAACAAAAATTTAACTTGAGCCGGAAACAAATCATAAACTACAAAATTGATAGATTTACTACTAAGAAAAATTGCGGAAAATAAAGATACACCAGAAAAAGCTGCTATCGCTAGTCTAGTTGCGGCAACTCCTCCCACATTATAGCCAATAATTTCCCGCATATTTTGAAAAATTGACCCAATTATATTGGTACGACCGTTAGCTGAAGGAATCAGTGGAGTCATGAAAATTCCTAGCAGGAGAATAGTGCTTTCATAACCAATTTGTGATTGTGGTGCGATTCGCATTAACCACAACGAAATCCGGTAAGTTAGCCCCGACATCACAAGAACTGAACCAATAGCAAATACACTGAGAGCCATAAAAAAGCTACCAGAAGAAAAACCAGCAAGTGCTATATTGGCCGGGACTACACCTAATATAATAGGTGCAAGTAATAGGAAAATTGCTGGTATTACTTCAGGGTATAAACGGAATACCCACATAACAGTAGTTATAGCAAATACCATTAAATAATTAACTGCACGTGAATCTAACCCATACTTTGGTAAAATAAAATAAAGTATTATGGGAACAGCTAAAGTCATGAACCATCCAATAGGTTCTAGCATTGAAGTTTTTGGTTTAACCTCTGCTCCATATCCTACATGTTGAGCCATTATTTTTACCTCATTATTAAACTTGTTATAATAAGCTGTCTGCTATATTCATACCAATTATAATATTTTCAGAAAAATCAAATCTCTAAAACCTGATGTGTTTCCAAAACCTGTCAGGTCTTCAACAAATTTGAACATCGAGTCAAACTCAATTACTTTCCTATAACAATTAACTCATTAGTTTCATTAAACATTTCAGTTTGTTCTAAAGGAAGCAGTTTAGCAGCAATATCATCTGGTGGCCAAGCAAGTGTGGTAACTCTTTCCGTTGATACAGAACAGCTACTAAAGAATATTACGCTCATAATAAGTAAAATACATCTGTTCATCATTCGATCCGCTCCAAAGTTTCTGGATTGATAACTTCCATCCGTAAATTTTGCCCATGTATATGAAATAATACCACCGCATTTTGGGTAGAAAATATTTTAACTTGTTTAGACCAAGGTAACACTTCTTGAGCATAATATGGAGCACCAGCTGCACCATTGTTAACTTGCCATAAAGATCGAGTTATTTCAACTTTTGGTTTATCCCAATCAGGTAAATAAATCGTAGTTTCTGGCGTTAGTTTCGTCCGAGCATAGTTATGTTCATCCCCAGTCAAAACCGCTACTACTTTTTTATGTTTTAACACCATATCTAAATATCGATCTCGCTGTTCGATAACTCCACGCCTAACTGGTTTGCCAGCAATATGAGGACGTGGGGTATTATTACCGTCATACCACATATCATCAACTTTATGACCACCGTTAGGAAATAATGGAGTGTGTTGAGTAGTAAAAACAAAATCAATATTTGGATCAGCTTCCAGTTTATCTAATATAGTATCAAGCCATTCCAATTGTTGATCCATTAAATAGCCATGCAAACCACCGCCAGATAGTAAAGAACCTTCCTTACCTTTTTTAGCAAACCAGTATTTAAAAGACCTAGAAAACAAGTAGTTAGTATTTAATACCACCATTGCAACATTATCATAGGTATAGTAATAAACATTTTCTTTATAGCTAGGAAAATCTCCGGGAACTTGAGGATTTGGATCATATTCAGCCCCATCTTCACTGACTGGCCCATTTTTAGGCATAACAAATTGGTTAGCAAATATTGCTTCTGCTGATTCGGTAGCAAAGGGGAAACGAGCTACTTCAATTCCAAATTTAGAACCATCATCAAATTTATGAAATAAGCCTTCATGATTACCCATAGTGGCATACATTGGCATATAATGGGCAAATGGTTCAATAGTTCGTTTCCAGTTTTGATATTGGAGTTTAGTTTCAGTTACATTATTAAACCGTCCATTAATCATGTCACCAGTAAATTGAAAGAAAACAGATTTTTTAGCCTGAGCAACTGCCATAATCTTTTTCATAATATAAGTATTGCTTCCATAAATATCACGCTCACCTCCACCTTTACCAGCTCTGGAATCACTTGCATATGCGAATACAAAACTATTGCGAGTTCCTGGTTTAGGAGCAGTTTGGAAAGAATAAGATTGTGAATTGGAAAGATTATTTGATGTGGCAATTACTGTATAATTATACTTAGTATCAGGGGATAATCCGGTAATTTTTACTTCATGTCGTTGGATATTTTTAGAATGAAATGTTTGATTTCCAACTCGAACAGTTGCTGTTGTTGGTAAATTGGTACGGAAGGCAATAATTGTACTATCACTAGTTACAATATTTACTGTTGGTTCTTCTATAAAAGTAACATTTACTAAGAATGGTTCTTGATTTACAAAAGAAACTTTACCATCATAAATTATATTACCTTCTGCATTGACCAAGCGATATCCAAGAGTTCCCTTACCACTTTTTTCCCAACCGGACATATCGTATTTACCAGCCAAATTTTTAATATTAATTTCAGCTTTACCCATTTCAATTAAAACTGGTTTTTTGAAAAAAACTGGCATTGGATTACGACCATCTTGGTAATTTATCAAGCCATAATACATAGTTCCAGTGAATTTACCAAAGTCAAAGGCTAATCCGGTATTAGTACCAGTAATTAGACCTTCCATATCTTTCAAATTATAAAGCGGAATTTCAGCTTGTAATGGATAAATTTTTCCGTCATCTACCATGACCATTTTTCCAGCTTGATTTTTAACTGTATGAGCAAAAATTGCTGGGATTTCTGTTGCAATTGCTGTTTCCATCAAAATAGCTATTGCAATACCAATTGTTAATTTACATTTTTTCATATTTTTAAGTTTATAAAGTTAAATACAAAATTGGTAATACTACAAAATGAATAATATAAAACCAAAATGTATCTTGGAGAAAATAATTTAGTGAAAATAAAAATCTTTCAAAGTTACTAACAAAACTAAAAATAACAGCATAGGCCAATACATTAATTTTGGTAATAAATTATCATGCCATTGTAAAATTGCAACTTTCTTATTTACTGAAAATAAATATGCGTTAGCTGCTACTAAGAGTAATGCAACATACATTATCATATAAAAAAATTCCATATATACTATTCCCGGTGCTTTTAACGATGCACTTAGTTTAGAATGACCAATCAAAACCCCAAAAAATAATCCAGCACAAGAACCTAATACACCTGAAGTACTAAATCCCATAATTTTTTTCTCCTCACTATTAGTTATAATAAGTAATACAGCAAAAAGAATTACTGCTATTACAATAACTGGCATTAAGTAAGAGATAAAAGGTTCTACAAACTTTCGTATAAGTAAGATATTAAAATGAAGTTCAGGAAATTGTTCTGCTCCTGAATAGTCTGCAATACCAAAATTAGTATTGTAATCTTTAGTTTTATAATTGAAAAAAGACTTTTTTATTTCCCAGTCAGGTAATACTAAATTTACCTCTAATCCGGGTAAAATAGTAGAAGTTAAAATGGGATAAGACTTAATATCCGGTATTAATACCACGTTAGAACCAATTTCTTTATGTCTAAATCTTAACCAAATATTTTCTATCTCAAATGGATAATGTCCATAGCTAAAATTTTGTCGTAAAATAACATGGAAATACCAACCTACAGTTAACTCTCCATTGGCATTGTTATGTTGATAAGCTATATCTAACCTCTCAATTTTTTTGGCTTGGGGGAAAATAACTCCTGCCTCTATAGTTTTACAACTTCCAGATTTGCTTTGTACCATAAAAGTAAGATCAGTTGACTCTTCTAAATTATATAGACATGCTTTATCATCTGGCGGTAACTGTTGCCAAATATAACCTGATACTCCTATTTCATTAGTACCTAAAAACTGAATTGATTGTATGAAAATTCCAGTAGGAAGAAAAATTACATTCCGATCTTTTAAATTACCAACTTGACTTTGTTGCTCAAGATATGCTTTTTTAAAACGGTTAAGTTGTACACTGTTAACAATATTACGTTCAAAAGATATGTTAGAAGTAGGTTTCTGAAGATTATGATATTGTTTAGATACAGCTTTATCATAAATTGGATATTGAATCAATAGATACCAAATAGTTACGATAGCCATGGCTAATCCAATTGTAATAATTATTGATTCTACCCATAAAAAACCTTCTGTTGTTTTCTTCAACGTTACATTTATCAATAATGTTGCTAATATAAAAGATATTAATATATATATAGTGAGTTTTGTCCTCCAACGAAAATTATCTTTGTTATCACCACTCAAATCCTCTTCGATCATAACCATACCTAAAACCCAGTTAGCTCTAGGTATTGGCTGAAAAAGCCACCAAGCGTCTTTGTTTGTCAATGGGTCTACATACTTAACAATTTGAGTTTTACCCTGTTTGGCTTTTATAAAAGCGTTGTGTAATTTACTGTCATCGGCAATAGTTTTAGAACGTTCTATATAGGTTTTTCGTGGATGAGCAACAAAAATACCTTTTGGTGATAAAAGAAAACTGTAACCATTATTACCAATATCAAAAGAATTAAGTAAATCATTAAAATCATCTAAAGTCATATTAGCCCAAACTACACCAGTTGGTATTGTCTTATCCTTAGATAGATAAAAAGGTACTCCATATTCTTCAACCATTTTTTTACTTGCTTCCCCAAAATATGGTTCTAACCACATTGCTCCGGACATACTTGGGCATTCGTTGGGATTTAATCCTAGTGGACAGACATACCAATATTTAGAATTACAAGTGTAATCATAAAAATCGTTGACAAAAACTGTCTCTCTAGCATCACTTTCCTGACCAACTCTATGAAGATAAGGAGCATAAAGAGAATCAGCTAGATGTTCTGAAGTACATATTTCTTTGGGTCTGCCTTTACCTTCTGGAACATTAGGAAATTTCTGCACTACTTCAGGAATAAATGCAGTTCCTAAACCAAAAATTTTAGGATTATCCGCAGTAATTTTTCTTTGCCGAATTTCTAAATTATTTAGATTAGCTGTGCCGTTGGAAAGTTCTTCAGCTAAAGTGGTAGCCGCTCGTTCTACCATTTCTAAAGTTTCATCAATTTCTTTCGCTACCTTGAGAGCTTCTTGTTTAGCTAGTCGTTTATTATTTAATTCAATTGTAGTACTCCAATCAATGAATTTATGATAATTATAAAATGTCCAACTTAAGGAGCTTAAAAATAACGAAAAAATTACTATAGCTATAAATTTTCTTCCAGTAGCAAATTTAATTGTTTTTAAAATAATCATAAAGTTATTTGTGAAGTTTTATTTTTGAGAGTTAAAATAATAAACTATTTTTAAATCAATGTATTACAGAACAATAAAATATATTTATTACTGAAATATATATCAATTCAGTTTAACATAGAATAATTATATTTTTAAAATAAACTTGGCATGTTTAATGCTATTGCAAATAGATATTCAGAAAAATAATTTCATATTTCAATTAATTGGAGAAATCAAGTGAAATTTAAAAAATTAGTTTTTATTATATTTTTAACTTTAAGCAGTCAAAGTTTTGCTTTATTAGAAGTAAAAATTACAAAAAAGATAGAATCTGTTGAAGTTACACATAATGGAGAAAATGTTGTTGTTCAACGTATTCAAGATAAGAGTAATAAAGTTGATTCGGATTATTTAAAAACTTCACGTAAATGTCCACCTTATTGTATTCAACCAGCTAAATTAGCTCCTGGCGTAGAAACAATTGCAGAAATTGAAATTTTAAAATATTTAGAAAAAAAGAATCGAGATGAATCTATTTTAGAAAAAAAGAATCGGAATGAATCTATTATTGTAATTGATGTACGTTCTGAAGCTATGGCCAAAAAAAGCACTATTCCAGGTTCAATAAATATTCCATGGATACATCTTGATTTAAATACTGGGGGAAATATTTTAAATATTATGGAAAGTTTAACTACTAAATTTGGAGTTAAAGAAAATGATGGTTTATTAAGTTTTCATGATGCCAAGGTTTTAATATTATTTTGCAATGGCTCTTGGAGTGGACAATCTGGAGATTTTATTAAAACACTCTTAAATTTAGGTTATCCGGCACATAAGCTTAAATGGTATCGTGGTGGCATACAAGCTTGGCAATCTTTCGGTTTAACTATAATTAAATAGTAATATGACTTTTGAGTAGTCTTGAATGAAGTAGTGATGTATAATAAAAAGTGTAATTTACACATAGTTCGTTTACTGATTTTTGGAAATTATATGACACGATTTTTCCAAAGAAATGTTACAAATATGTTGGTAAAGAAACCTTACAAATTGTATTTAACACTTTCTTTTGGAATACCAAAAAAACAGATATTCGGCAATGTAGGAACGTTAGTAAAAACAGATACGAAAGGAAAGATAGAATGGTAACAAGTTCTAGCTCAAGTATTTGAAGGATTTGGATTTCACCACAACTACACATTTGGAAACTACCGAGCAGACTTCTTCATCCAAGACTTAAATTTAATCCTAGAATGTAACGGCTACGACAACCATCAGTATTATGATCAGAAAGAAGAACAGCAACGAGAAAAATTGCTAAAACAGAACTATAGTATAATTCGCTTCCATCATAAAATAACTCCAGAACAACTATTCAACGGAATCCTAAAAACCAAAATGGGTAAAGTTGTTAAGTTATATAATATTGAACCTATATATCCTAAAACTATTTTTTTTAGTATATTAAATAATTTATAAATTTTAAAACGAGATAATTTTTATGGTAGTAAATTTCAGATGGTTATAGCAATTCTTAATTAAATTCAAAGTAAATATCAATTACTTGTTTAATATTACTGTAGTTTATCCAATCGAAAAATGTTATAATATGGCTGGTATTAATTGGTTTTTCTAATTTGTTGGTATTTAATGTTCAGATTGGACTTTGAGTGCTGGAACTAAGCATGTATTCTGAACTATTAATATTAGGTAGTTAAATTCTGATTTTTAAGGATATATTAAAATATGGAAAAAGATGAAGGACTTGAGAGTGTAAAAAGTATTGTTAAAGTATTTGGTGATAGCATGACCGAATTTAATAACGCAATGATATTAAGAGATGAATTTGCAGTTAGAATCGGTAAACGTACTACTCAGATTATTCGGTTTAGCTTGATAGGTTTATCTGTCTTGGGTCTTGCTATGTTTTTCCTTATTTTTACTTTGTTATTTAGGATGGAACAAATAACTAACGGCATGGATAATATGGGTAATTACATGCAACACATGGATAATAATTTTGCCTTAGTAAATGAAAAAATGGCTTATATGAATGAATTAATGCTTAATATGAGTAATAATACTAGTGTTATGGAAGATATGAACATGTCGATTGGTGATATGAGTATCAATATGCAAGAAATGAATACAAGTATGAAAGAAATGAACCAAAATATATCTGAAATGCAGACCAGTATTAGTATAATGAGCTATGATATGGGGAATATGAGTTACCAATTCACTAATTTAAATGGTTCGGTTGGTTCTATGGGATATAATGTAAATCGTATGGCTACTCCAATGAAATTAATGCCTTTTCCTTAATCAATAGTTAACTTTTGATATTTAATTAAGAATTAAGTATTCATAATTAAGAATTGCTATATCATATCAAACTTCCTGTTTTATTCATCAATTAAAATAAAAACTTATGATCCGTAGTATGACTGCATTTGCTCGTACCGAATGGCAAGCCGATTGGGGACAATTATGTTGGGAATTACGTTCTGTTAATCATCGTTATTTAGATATTTCAGTCCGTTTACCAGAAGAGTTTCGTCGTTTAGAAGTAACGATTAGAGAACATATTAAACAGCATATTAAGCGTGGTAAAATTGATTGTAATTTACATTTACAATTCAATGAAAATAAGAATAAATTACAAGTTAATTTAGAATTAGCTCAACAATTAGGAGCTGCAATTCAACAAATAAATAGTGTAATTACTAATATTAATCAACCTAATGCAATAGATATTTTAAATTGGCAAGGAATTTTAGAATCTGGTGTAACAAATGCTGAAATAATAGAACAATCTATGTTAGAGCAATTAGATATTGGTTTAAATCAATTAATGGCTAATCGTGAAAGAGAAGGAACTCAACTAGCTATTATGATTGAACAACGTTGTGTTGCTATTGATCAAGAAATTAAACAAGTTCGTCAAGAATTACCCGTAATTTTACAAACCCAACGAGAACGTTTACAAACTCGTTTAGCAGAATTAGTTGAATTGAATAGTGAACGATTAGAACAGGAAATATCTATTTTAGCCCAAAAAATGGATGTTGCTGAAGAGTTAGATCGTTTAAATGCTCATTTGATAGAAATCAAAAAAACTATAGAAAAACAATCTGTTGTTGGTAGAAGGTTAGATTTTTTAGCCCAAGAATTACATCGTGAGGCTAACACTTTAGGTGCAAAATCTAATCACATCAATACTAGTAGTCATGCAGTTGAATTAAAAGTATTAATCGATCAAATGCGTGAACAAATTCAAAATATTGAGTGATAATTTATGAGTACATTATTTACCATTTCAGCGCCATCTGGTGCTGGAAAAACATCTTTAGTAAAAAATCTACTAGAACAAATTGATAATATTAAAGTTTCTGTATCACATACAACTCGTAAACCACGTTCTGGAGAAGTAGATGGAATTAATTATAATTTTGTAACAAAAGATAAATTTATTCAGATGTTAGATAAAGGTATATTTTTAGAACATGCTGAAGTGTTTGGAAATTATTATGGTACTTCACAAGAATGGTTAACTGAACAATTAGATATTGGAATTGATATAATCTTAGAAATTGATTGGCAAGGAGCAGAACAAGTAAAACAATTAAATCCAGCAACTGTTGGAATTTTTATTTTACCACCATCAAGAGCTATTTTAGAAGAACGTTTACGTGGCCGTGGTACTGATAGTGACGAGATAATTACCCAACGTTTACAAGGTGCTATCACAGAAATAAATCATTATGATGAAAGTGATTATTTGATAATAAATGATGATTTTGATAGAGCTTTAATAGACTTACAAATTGTGATTAATAGCCAACGCTTATGCCAAACTCAACAAACAGTTAAACTTGACAGAATGCTAGCAGAATTATTAGGCAAGAAAGTTAATTAATTGTGAATGGTTAATAGTCAATGATTAATTGTTAATGAAAGCCAAAACCATTAGTAATTAACCATTCTTAATTCACTAATTCACAATTAAAATGGTTCTATCTTGTCGTTGGATAATTAATCTAAAACATACGTCTAGCATTCCAAAACATCTGCATCCAAGGCCCATGTTCATCCGACCAATAATCTGGTAACCAAGAATATTGACTACTCAAAAATAATCGTTCTGGATGTGGCATCATAATAGTAACTCGTCCGTCTGTGGTAGTTAAACCAGTTACTCCTGATCTAGAACCATTAGGATTAGCCGGATAAATTTCAGTAGCCTGTTTATCGTGATTTATATACTGTAAACTTATCAGCTCATCGGTAACAGTTTCAGTTACTCTTCCTTCTCCATGAGCAACTACAATTGGTAAACAAGAATTAGCCATTCCTTGTAAAAATACTGAAGCAGATTCAATAATTTTTACCATTGTTAATCGAGATTCAAATTGCTCAGATAAATTGCGAGTAAATTTGGGCCAGTTTGCTCCTGGAATCAATTCCTGTAACTGTGCTAACATTTGACAACCATTGCAAACTCCTAGTGAAATAGTATCAGGACGTTGGAAAAAAGCTGAAAATTCGTCGTAAGCTCTGGTATTAAATAAGATAGATTTAGCCCAACCACCACCAGCTCCTAATACATCTCCATAAGAAAAACCACCACAAGCAACTAATGCCTGGAAATCTTGTAAGGTAGTTTTGCCCGATAAAATATCGCTACTATGCACATCAACACAAGTAAATCCGGCTCGATCAAAAGCAGCAGCCATTTCTAATTGGCCATTTATTCCTTGTTCACGTAAAATAGCTATTCGAGGTTTAGTTTTAGTTACATTTGGAGCTTTGAGAGTGAAGCTATATCTTACTGATAAACCATTATTTTCTGTGAGATTAGTATATTCCTGTTCAGCACAATCTGGATTATCCCGTAGTTTTTGCATTTGATAACTAGTTTCGCTCCAATCTTTATACAATTTATTACGTTCAAAGCTTAAAATTAGAGCTTCTTGATAATAAAAATTCAAAGTATCAATATCATTAGGTTTACCGATAAGATGAATATTTAAATCTGTATTTTGCTTAAACCAAGTCTGTATTTCAACAAAATCAGTAGCTTTTATTTGTAACACTGCTCCTAATTCTTCATTAAATATACTAGTGAATGGGTCAATTCCTAAATTGTCTAAATTAATGTTTAAACCGGTATGACCAGCAAATGCCATCTCACACAAAGTGGTAAATAAACCTCCATCAGATCGATCATGATAAGCTAATATTTTACCTTGCTGATTCAAAGTTTGAATGGCTAAAAAGAAACTAGCTAAATCTTTGGGATTATCTAAATCCGGTGGTATATTTCCCAATTGATTATATACTTGAGCTAATGCTGAACCACCCAAGCGATTTTTACCACGTCCTAAATCTATCAATACTAAAGCTGTATCACCAGATTTTAATTGAGGTGTCAGACTTAAATTAATATCAGTAACTCTAGCAAATGCAGAAATAATCAATGACATAGGAGAAGTTACAGCTTTATCTTGCCATTGAGTATGCATAGATAAGGAATCTTTCCCAACTGGAATATTAATGCCAATTGCCGGACACAGTTCCATAGCTATCGCCTGTACTGTCTCAAATAAAGCTATATCTTCATGAGGTTGTCCAGTTGCAGCCATCCAATTAGCAGATAAGACAATATCACTTAACTGTTCGATATTAGCAGCAGCAATATTAGTTAGAGCTTCTCCAATCGCCATTCTACCAGAAGCAGGAGCATCTATTAAAGCCAATGGAGTACGTTCACCAATTGCCATTGCTTCACCAGTAATGCTACCATAACTAGTTGCTGTCACTGCACAATCGGCCACTGGAACTTGCCAAGGCCCAACCATCTGATCTCTAACTGTTAGCCCACCAACTGTTCGATCCCCAATGGTGATTAAAAAACTTTTACTAGCTACAGTAGGTAAATGTAATACTCGTAAAGCTGCTTCTGATAAATTTATTTGACTCAAATCAAGTGGGAGCAAATTTTGCGACTGCCGTTCCACTTCTCGTAGCGTTTTAGGTGGCTTACCAAACAATACTGAGCTTGGCATATTAATTGGATTAGTATCACCATTAGTAAGCTTTAATTGATGTTCAACAGTAGCCTCTCCAACTACTGCATAAGGACAACGCTCTCTTATACATATTTTATCAAATATTGGTAAATTTTCCTTAGCAATAGCTAATACATAACGTTCTTGAGCTTCGTTACACCAAATTTCTAATGGTGATAAACTGGAATCAACTGAAGGAATCGATTGCAAGTTAAAATTACCACCACGATTACTGTCATTCACTAATTCTGGTAAGGCATTGGACAAACCGCCAGCTCCAACATCATGAATAGATATGATTGGATTAGAATCAGTCATTCTCCAACAAGTATCAATAACTTCCTGACAACGTCGCTGCATTTCTGGATTACCACGTTGTACTGAAGCAAAATCTAAATCGGCACTACTATGCCCAGAAACCATAGATGAAGCCGCTCCACCGCCCAAACCAATTAACATAGCTGGCCCTCCCAATACGATTATCACACTGTTAGGAGGAATAACCTGCTTTTGTACATCATTTGATCTGATATTACCAAGTCCACCAGCCAACATTATAGGCTTATGATAACCTCGTCTTCGTCCATTTACTTCCATTTCAAAAGTACGGAAATAACCGCAAATTGCCGGACGACCAAACTCATTATTGAATGAACTAGCTCCAATCGGTCCTTCCAACATAATTTGCAGGGCTGTAGCTAAACGAGAAGGAGTTTCATATTCAGTTTCCCACGGTTGAATATTATCGGTAATTCGCAAATTAGATACTGAAAAACCAGTCAAACCAGCTTTTGGTTTAGCTCCACGTCCTGTTGCTCCTTCATCCCTAATTTCACCTCCAGAACCGGTTGCTGCTCCTGGAAATGGAGAAATTGCAGTCGGATGATTATGAGTTTCCACCTTTATCAAAATATCTATTGCTTCTTCATGTGACTTATATATATTATTACTTGGAAAGAACCGTTGGCCGATAAAACCTTGTAATACAGCAGAATTATCATGATAGGCAGATAACACTTTACCTGGATTCTGTTCATGAGTATAGCGAATCATTTGAAATAATGACGCTGACTGATTTTGTTTATCTATTGTCCAATCAGCATTAAAAATTTTATGTCGGCAATGCTCAGAATTAGCTTGGGCAAACATCATTAGTTCGACATCAGTTGGATTTCTATTTAACTCTTTAAAATTAATGTATAAATAATCTATTTCATCTGTAGATAATGCTAGTCCTTGCGTTTTATTTGCTTGGATTAAAGCATATTTCCCATTAGCTAAAATATCAATTACTTGCAACGAACGAGGACTTGCTTGGGTAAATATATCTTGCTCAATAGTTGTTAGCAATCTTTCCGTCATCCGATCATGGATTAAATTTAAGTCAATTTTGGATTCGTTAAGATTTGGCCACCATACTCCTCTTTCCAAAGTTTTGATTGCTGTTAAACCACAAACATGAGTAATATCAGTTGCTTTAGTTGACCAAGGTGAAATAGTTCGGGGTAAAACTAAGATGCCTGATTGTAGTTCAGAAACTGTTTGACAATTTGATAATAAAGCTTGTAAATGAGACTCTTCAACTTCTGATAATTGTCGTTCTAAGTCAATAAGATATATATATTTAGCTCTATCTAAAATATCTATTTGAGCTAATTCTAGCAATTTATTATGACGAAAAGTTGAAAGTGCAAAATCACCGATATAATACATTTTGTTCTCAATTGGAATGGTAAGATATGTTAACCACTGCTATACATGGATAATCCTGCTATAATTAAAACAAGAAAATGAATAGATGTCAATTACAAATTATAGTATTATTAGTGAATATTTGTTGGAATCTAAAATTTAATGATAGGTATATTATTATGTGAAATTTCAGATTTACTAATTGATAAATATACTATAACTCGACTATCAAGTTTTCTTGTAGAGACAAGTCATGCCTTGTCTCTACATCAAGTGGTTTATTCTTGTTTGATGCCAAATTCCTGTTAAAAAACTTGATAGTCGAGTATAGAAAAATTTATATATAAATATAATCTGTAGTAAATTCGGAAAATTAATAAATATATTTAATAACAGAATGATCTGAAAAAAGTAAATAAACCATCTAAAATTTACTATTATAAGCAATATCATTAACATTGACCGTAATATAAGAAACTGATATAATATCCGATTTATTATGAACAAGAAATATCCATGAATGAGCAAGCATTGATTTTAATTGTAGATGATATGCCATTGAATTTACAAATATTAGGCAATATCTTAGATAAAAATAACTATAGAACTGCACTGGCTCAAAATGGCGAACAGGTATTAAATTTTGTAAAAAAAAAGCTGCCAGACCTTATTTTATTAGATGTTATGATGCCAGGAATAGATGGTTTTATGGTATGCAAAATATTGCAACAAAATCCCTTAACTTGTGAAATTCCAATAATTTTTATTACTGCCAAAACAGAGAAAGAAGATATTGTAAAAGGTTTGGAATGTGGGGCAGTGGATTATATTACTAAACCATTTAATAGTAAAGAATTGATTACTCGAGTAAATACTCATCTTGATCTTAAAACAGCAAAGATTAAACTTAGCCAAAAGATTACTGAATTAAAACAAGCTAATGCTACTAAAGATAAAATATTTTCTATTATAACTCATGATTTAAAAGACCTATTTAATGTATTATTGGGTTTTTCAGAAGAATTAATGATAAACATGAATATTGATGTTTCTGAAAAAAAAGATATTCAGATTATTCAACAAATTTCTCAACAAGGTAATAACTTACTAACTAATCTGTTAACATGGTCAAGATTACAAACTGAAACTATAAACTTTCAACCTGAAAAGCTAAATTTATTTAATGTGTTTGCTGGTCATATTTCTTTAGAAACTTATGCTAAAACAAAGAATATTAAAATATATAATAATATTCCTACTGATATATTAATTTTTATCAACGAAAAAGTACTTAATATTATAATTCATAATCTACTATCAAATGCCATAAAATTTACTCCAAAAAATGGCACAATAACAATAAGTTCATATAAAAAATATAATAAAATCGAAACGTTAATAACAGATACTGGTGTTGGAATAAAACCACAAAATTTAGATAAAGTATTTAGAGTTGATACTAATTATAAAACTAGTGGTACTGATGGTGAAAATGGAACTGGTTTGGGTTTAATTCTTTGCAAAGAGTTAATTGACAAACATGATGGTTCAATATGGGTTGAAAGCGAAGAAAATAAGGGTAGTAAATTTTACTTTACCTTTCCGGTTTATCAACTTAATTAAATCCATTTAAGACATGTATGATATGAGTAAAAAACCTTTAATTTTAATTGTTGACGATAATCCACAAAATTTACAAGTTTTAGGTAGTATGTTGAAAGAACATAACTATAAACCTGCTGCTGCTCAAAATGGTGGTAAAGCTATTGAATTTGTGCATAAAAAAATTCCAGACTTAATCTTATTGGACGTAATGATGCCAGGTATGGATGGGATAGAAGTTTGCCGCCGATTGAAAGCTCAAGAATCAACTAGGGATATTCCGATTATATTTATCACAGCATTATCAGAAATTAAAGATAAATTAAAAGCATTCGCAATTGGAGGAGTCGATTATATAACCAAACCATTTATTACTGAAGAAGTATTAGCTAGAATCAATGTGCATATAAAATTGAAAGAAGCTTTAGAAAAATTATTACAAGTATCAATTACTGATGAAATGACTGGAGTATTTAATCGTCGATTTGCTTACGAAATTTTAACTAAACAGATTGAAACAGCTAAAAAAACTAAAGAAAATTTTATTATTTGTTATATAGATATAGATAATTTGAAAAAAATTAATGATACTCATGGTCATGCCGAAGGAGATTTATTAATCGGTAAAGTGGTCGAGGCTTTAAAACAAATTACTATGGTTTCTGATTATATATTTAGGATGGGAGGCGATGAATTTTTATTGATTTTTCCTAAAATTGAAATCCAACAGATTAACAGTCTAATAGATAGAATTAGACAACAATTAAATAACCAAGTAATTCATAACCAACCAATTGATTTTAGTTTTGGATTTGCAGAATTTAATTATGAAAAACAAGATATTTCACCAGATGAATTAATCAATATTGCCGATTCTGGAATGTATGAATCTAAGTTAAAAAAGAAACAATGTGACAGATAACTATTATTTTTGTTTGAATACTAATAGAGTAATATCATCATATATTTCTTGTTCATCGATAAATTTTAACACATCATAAACTATATTGTAACGAATATCTTCAGCCCCTAAATGTCTATTTTGTTTGGCAATTTCACATAATTGTTCTAATCCATAAAATTCCTTATTCCAGTTTTCTGCTTCTGTAATACCATCAGTATAAAGTACTACCACATCGCCAGTTTTTAATGGAATTGAAACTTGAGATATCCATTCAGAAATATCTGCTTCTAAACCAATTGGAAAGCCTAAATCTATAGTATCTATTTCTTCTATATCACCAGTTGCACGTACTATAATAGTTGTTTCATGTTGACCACTTAAATATAAAGTTCCCTTAACATCTTCTTCAATATTAAATTGAGTTAATGAGTTAGTTGGTTCATAGTTTAGTAATGCCAAAGTTAAATTTTTATCAGAATTCATCCGCTGCACATTATCATAAATAACATTATTTAGCGTATTTAAAAATTTAAATAAATCAATATTTTCATTATGAACTAACATGGTTCTTACTGCAGTTTGTACCATGACTGCTAATACTCCGCTTTCTAAACCATGACCAGTAACATCTCCAATTGCAAATAAAATATGTCCATCATATTGTAATACATCATAATAATCTCCACCAACTGTTTCTGCTGGATTCATAAAACCGGCTACATCCAAATTTTTAATATTGCTTAATTCTTGTTCCTTGGGTAACATCATTTGTTGCAATTGACGAGTAATTTCTAATTTAGTATTCATCCGTTGATTTTCTGAAAGAAGCTGTTTGTTTAATTCTTGAATTCGTTCATTAGCTAATTTAATCTTCTTCTCAGTTTGTTTGCGTTCGGTAATATCTCTTACTACAGCTTGTAAAACCGGCCAATCATAAAAATTTAAGGTGTTTAACAACACTTCAGCCTGAAAGGTTGTTTTATCCAAACGACAATGTACCCATTCAAAACTATTACTATGTTCCTTAAGAGTAAGCTGGATATATTTATCAGCTAGTTCTTTAGAGCTTTCTCCATTAGGTTGGATTGATGGAGATAAATCAGCCGGGTGGAGAGAAATAAGTTCAGCTTTATTATCATACCCAAAAACTTTAAGAGCTAAAGGGTTACAATCAAAAATTCCATTTTCATCAAACAATAAAATTGCATCACCAGAAGATTCATATAAAGATCTAAACATCATTTCACTTTGCCGGATGTTTTCTTCAGCATTTTTATGTTCAGTAATATCACGGGTTACATGGGTAAAACCTCGTAATGTTCCATCTGGTTTACGCAAAGTAGTAAGTGTTATATAAGCCCAATATCTAGAACCATTTTTACGAATTTGATATCCTTCATCTTCAGTTTTACCTTCTTTAATAGCCGTCATTAATAATTGTTTTACTTTACCATTTTTTATGTTTTCGGCTGGATAAAAGAGAGAGATATTCTTTCCAATAATTTCATTGGCCGAATATTGCGAAATACGTTTAGCTCCACTATTCCAACTAATAATTTTACCTTGTGGGTCTAGCATAATAATGGCGTAATCTACTACTCCTTCTATTAATAACCGCAATTGTTCTTCACTATGTTGTAAAAACGCTTTAGATTTAGCACTTTTAATTACAATATTAGTGATAACTAATGCAATAATTGCCATCAAAATTATTAATCCTATAAATGGTATCTGTATATTAGTTATTATTTGTTTAGAACTAGTAGTCAAAACTGTTGAAGGAACATGGGAAATTAATTTCCAATAATATTCTAAAACATTACCATTATATTTTTTATTAGCACTAGATTTATGTTCATTAGTTAAAGGATAAACAGTATTAAAAGTAAATAAACCATTATCCGTATAAAATTGACCATTATTATGAGAATTAATTGTTTCCCATTCAGTAGGAAACCGCTTGCCAAAAGTTTTATCTTTTCTATCTTCTAACATAAATCCCCATTCATCAGTTGGATTAGAAGAATGTAACCAAAAACCTTTTTGATTCAATAGCATGATATCATAAGAATTTTTAACTGATAACTTTCGTATTTTTTGCAATAGGTTATCACCTAAATAATTCAATAAAACTATGCCTTGTTTATTATTATTTTTATCAAAAACAGGGGTAGCAAAACGTAACATAGGTTTTAATGGAGATTCTATCTGTCCGTTTTCAACATTCAAATCAAATGGTGATACGAATATTTCTCCTTTTTTTAATCTAAAAGCATCTCGAAAATAATATCTACTACCTTTATTTTGTAATTTTTCTTCTAGTACGATTACTGGATTTCCTTTATTTAAATTAGCTCTCGCTATTTCCAGACCATCTTTATTTAAAAATCTTGCTTGATCATAAATTTTTTTATGAGTGACAATGGCAAGATATTCTTTGGCTAAATTTTGTCTAGTCTGAATGCTATTTGAGTTTAATAATGCTTTAATTTCATTATGTTCAGATAGAAATAATAAATCAGAAATAATATACTGGAACTCATTTAAAACTAATTGAAATTGACCTTGTAAATTATCAGTTGCTTGAATTTCTAAGGATATTTTATTAGTTTTTACTTCTGCATAATAAATTACTATCACTATTGTAATTACTGGTAATAATAATAATAGATAAGTTAGCAAAAAGCGGCGGATTTTTCTGGCTAAACTGAATTTTTTTAACATTTATATATTCTAAATAAATATTTAATAATATGGTAGTCTTGCATAAAGTAATGGCAAACCTGTCAGGTCTTTGATACCTGACAGGTTTTTTGGAGGTATCACTACTTCGTTCAGGACTATCAATAATAGCAATTAAGAGTCGAAATAGAGAGACAAAGGATAAATGTAACAGAAATATATTGTGATGTCGATATGTATAGCAATTATTAATTATGAATGATTAATTCTTAATTAAAATCAAAATAAATATCAATTACTTATATTGCTATAGTTTATCCAATCGAAAAATACTATATCCTATTTGTTATTACATAAATTTTAAAAATTATCTCAATAGATTCCTTTTTTCCATGAAATATGGATACATCAAATCGTTTCCCGTGATTTTGTAAGGCCTGATTCAGACAATCGAACAAGCCTTCTGACTAGCGGTATTAACCAAACTCAATAATTCTGCATTAGAATATTGCATTCCAGTAGTTAAATTTTTACTTAAAGCAGACAGATAACTCTGCAAGTCTTCCAAACTACTTGGGTTAGTCGGACAAGCTAAATTATTCATTCGGAAACCATGCCAACATGATACTCCATTAGGTGGGCATTTACTTTTATTATAACCTTGTTTTCTGAGTTGCATTCCCACCCACTGAATCGTTTTAGCTTCACATTTGTTATACAAACACCAACCTTGATAAATCAGATAAATATCTCTAGCTCTTTCCTTATTCATTGAATCGGGAATAAAACAGTCACCAATAAAATTATCAAAAGTCTTCTGTTCAACTTTACCTTTCAATTGTTGATTGGATAGAGAATATTGACCAGTTTTGCGGATGCTTGGGAGAACTTCTTCAACAACCCAATTTTGGAAAATTACAGCTTCTTTTTTACGACTTCCAAAAATTACTCGATAAAAATTAGCTTCATTTATAAAAGTTAAATTCTGTTTTCCACCTTTTGTAAGGGTGTCCACATTAATGACACCCTTTGCCTCTAACCTTGTCATTACTTGTCTTGAGTTGTGGACACCAAGAATTATACAAGCATCCTTTAAGCAAAACCAAGTTTCTCCTTTTTCATCAACCATAGTTCTAAGTTGATTGGTCTCAAACTCAAAAGATAGCATTTTACTCGGCTCTTCAGTTTGGAATTCCTGCTTTTTAGCTTCGTCAACTGCAATTTGAAAATCAATTTTAAACCATTCACCTTGTTGTCTATATTTAGAAAAATGCTTGTGGAGATGACGTTCAATTTTATGGGCATTTAAACAAAGTGGGGATAGATATTGTTTAATAACTGATGTGCCAGTAGCTTTGGATATTTCAGCAATGCGTCTTTTTGGACATGCACTACGGCCAATTTTTATTAAACCACTTTTGGATTTAACTATATAAATATGAGATAACATGGATTGCTCCTTAATTGGGTAGCAGTCTGCTATACTATTTGTACGGCAAGACTAACGGGTTTAGTTAATTGTCTAGGCTTGGGGTTGTTATTGATAAACTACTCTAAGCTACTTATTATCTATTTAACCAGAAAATTAGTTTATTTGCAACTGGAACTTTGTTTGATGAGTCTAAAATTCCTCGTGGTTATTGGGAAGCTAAGAGAGATTCGATTAATTTAGATAAGGTGGTACAAGAGAAGTTGTATGAGAAAGGTTATCCGCAAGATAATATTGTGTTTCAAAAACCAAGTAAATTAACAGTTTCTGATATTTCATCAGTTTATAATCTTTCTTCTGATGATGATATGGCGGAGGTTAGTAAATTAGAAGCACTCAGACAAAAAATATAGTTGGCTAACCGAAGGACTGCATGAAGAATTTGATGATTTCATTCCATTGGGAACTAAAGAAAGGAAAGCTCAAAAAAGTATTACGGAAGGTTTTTTAACTTTTACTTACAGTATGAATTCTTTTCCTATTTATGATATTATTGTTGCAATTATTATTTACCTATCTGTTATAGATTTTCTTATTTTAACGCATTACATTGCAAAAAATCAACACCCAATTTTTTAATCCTGATTCAGATAATTAAATGATATTTTTAAACTCAAGTTACGCAAAAAAAGTTATAATATTTACTGATGTTACGCAGGTAGTCGGAAAAGAGAGCCATATGATGGCTTTCATCTGTCAAGTTTTTATAAACAAAAATGGTAATAATGGTGTCCTATATCTAGCCTATAGTAAACTGGATTCTAAAATGAATAAATTATACACATCACTGGTAATATTTCTCAGTATTTTATTGGGACCAAACGCATACTCACTTAACCAAGAAGTAAAACGTATAACACTAGATGAAGCAATAGCTTTGGCATTACGCTACAATCGTACAATAGAGACCGCCTATTTAAATCGCTTGACTGAAAAATTTGATCTAAAAGTAGCTCAAGATAAATTTCATCCCGACTTATATATTTCTAGTTCAATATCTCAAGCCAGTAATGAGAAAAAAGATTCCCTTAACAGTCAAATAGGTGCGGAAGGTTTATTAACAATACCAACTGGCGGCCAATTTAGTTTAGCTTGGACTCAATCAGCCCTTAAACCTTGGCAAAATTCCGAAAATGATGATAATTTCAATAATGATCTAATCTTATCTTTTAAACAACCTCTACTCAAAGGCGGAGGAGTTGATGTTAATCAGGCTAGTCAAGTTATCGCAATGCGTCAAGAGCAAGAAAACTTACTTAATTTAAAAGAAACTTTGATAAATACTATCACTCAAGTTATTCGTACCTATCGTAATTTTTTATTATCTCAACGTAATATTGAAATAAGTCGGTTGTCTTTAGAGCGTTCCAAGAATCTATTAGAAACTAATCGTATTTTAATAGCAGAAGGGCGGCTAGCTAGAGTAGAAATCATTCAAACTGAATCTGATTTGGCTAATCAAGAATTTAGTTTTCAGGAAAATAAAAATACGTTAGACAGCAATCGCTTACAATTATTACAACTATTAGATATTGACAGAAATACTTTAGTTGAGCCGGTTGAATCCATTCAAGTAAAAGAGATCAAATTAGATGAAAATACTTTACAACAAACAGCTTTTGCCAATCAACCCAATTATCTGCAAGCGTTATTATCCCATGAAAATTCTCAAACTAGACTATTATTAGCTAAAAATAATAAATTGTGGGAATTAGATGTACAAGCTAGATATAATGTTAGTGGAAGCAGTGATTCTTGGATTGAAACTCAAAAAAATGTTGGAAATTTAGGGGAAGGTGATTATTCGGTTGGATTATCTTTGAGGATACCATTTGGTGATTATACTTTAGAACAAGAAGTAGTCAGAGCTAAAGTAGGATTTCAGCAATCAAAAATCAACTTAATAGAGCTAACAGAAAATATTAAAATTGCTATTACTGATGCAGTGCGTAGTATTAACATGAGATGGAAACAAGTTAAATTAGCTCAAAAAGCCCTCAAATTATCCGAGAAAAAATTGGAAATTGAATTAGAAAAACTTAAAGTCAATCTTTCCACCAACTTTAAAGTTGTTTCTTTTCAAAATGACTTAGTTATTGCTGAAAATAATGAAATTAGTACGAAAGTGAATTACCTAAATGCTTTAACTGATTTGGATAAATTTTTAGGTATTACTTTAGAACGTTGGGGAGTTCAAATTCAAAAAGAGATACCATGAATAAATCAACTGAAGAAAATCTTCTTGATAAATATAACCAACTGCAAACCTCTTATTATCAATTAGAAGATGATAAATTGGCTTTAGAAAACCAATTAAAAAAAATTAAACGCCGACGTAAATTCATAATAATTATATTATTAGCAATAGGATTGGCTGGTAGTGGGTATTTTTGGTTTGAAGAAGGTGCTGTTGAAGAATGGACAACTTATTTAAATTTTTGGAAAACCCAAGAAGAGCAACTAGAATCCACTGATAACCATATGCTGGTTAAAAAACAATTACTGCAAATTAAACTACCTCTTACTGGCAAAATAGAACCTCTTGACCAAATGGAAATAATTAGTCCTTTGAAAGGAATGGTAAAGGAAAAGAATTTTCAATACAATGAGTTTGTTAAACAAGGTCAAGTGTTGTTAGTGATTGATACTAATCAAGAACAAGCTAATTATCGTAAAGCTTATGCAGATTATCTAAACTCAAAAGCAGAAGTCGAAAAAATTCGTAATTGGAAAGATAGTTCAGAAGTTGCTCGAGCAAGACGTGGATTAACTAAGGTCCAATATAATTTAAACACTACACGGCGTGAATTAGAAGAAATTAAAAGGTTACTTAAAAAAGGTATTGTTGCAGCTTCAGAATTGGAAAATAAGGAAAAAGAATATCGCAATCAAAAATTAGATTACCAATCATCACAAGATGAATTGGATAGTGTTTTAGAACAAGGTAGTAAAGAAAAATTGCAGATAGTTGAACTTAAACAGAAAAATTCCAAATTTGAAATGCAGACAATTGAAACTCGGATTAAAAATGCACGAGTTGTTAGTCCTATTGATGGAGTCGTTTTATTGCCGATTAATACTAAAGATGATATTCCTAGTCGAATTCAGCGTGGTAGTTTTGTTAAACAAGAGCAAGTTCTATTTACGATAGCAAATTTACAAGGTTTTACTATCAAAACTAAAGTTGATGAAATAGATATTTTAAAATTAAAAATAGGTCAGAAAGTTACTATTACTGGTGATGCTTTTAAAGATATTACTTTAGAAGGAACTATTAAATATATTGCCTCTCAAGCAGATACAGAAAATGCTCAAGAAGGTATGCCATCTAATTTTACGGTGACCATTGCAGTGTCTAAATTAACTAAAGAACATAAACAACGCTTATTACTTGGTATGTCAACAGATATGGAAGTGTTATTAGAAGAGAAACCGAATGCTTTAGTTGTGCCGTTTGAGGCTGTAATCATTGATGAAGAACAGCAAGCTTGGGTCATAAAATTGGATGCTGGCAAGTCTCAAAAAGTTAAAGTAAAAACTGGTATGACTACGATAGATATGGTAGAAATTTTAGAAGGAGTACAATTTGGTGAGAAACTTTTACCTGAATTATTGCCAGAGGATGAATAGGGTTTAACATGCTAAAAATTCAAGAGCTTTATAAATCTTATACCTTTGGTAATACTATTGTGCCAGTTTTAAAAGGAATTAATCTGGAAGTTAAAGCTGGCGATTTTCTGGCAATTACTGGTACTTCTGGAAGCGGCAAATCTACTTTGATGAATATCATGGGATTATTAGATAAACCAACTCGTGGCCACTATTGGTTAGAAAATAAAGAGATAGTACATTACAATGATGATGAACTAGCAGCAATTAGAAATCAAAAAATTGGTTTTGTATTTCAATCATTTTATTTATTACAGCGTTTTTCTGCGGTGGAAAATGTTGGTTATCCTCTTATTTATCGTCATATTTCTCAAAAGGAAATTCGGCATCGATCTATGGAAATGTTAGAAAAAATGGGTATGGCAGATCGGGCTAAACATCATCCGAATGAATTATCTGGCGGACAACAACAACGGGTTGCGATTGCTCGGGCTTTAATTGGAAAACCATCTATTATTCTTGCTGATGAACCAACTGGTGCTTTGGATGCTCATGTTAGCAAACAGATTATAGATCTACTTTTAGAGTTAAATCAACAAGAAGGCATTACTATTATAATTATAACTCATGATGCAAACGTTGCCAAAAGGTGTAAACGTCATGTCATAATGGAAGAGGGAATATTAACTACCGATGCTATTAACTTACATTAGAGAAGCTTTTCATAATTTATATGCTGCCAAACAACGTACATTATTAGCTTTAATTGGTATTAGCGTTGGTATTGGAGCAGTTATCGCTTTGATTTCCATTGGTGTTATTTGGGGAGAAGAAATGATGCGGGAATATTCACAATTAAATCCAAATGTATTGAATATCAGCAAATCTTGGAAAGATAAGAATAAACATACTTATATTAGTTTAGAAGATGCTATGTTGTTGCCTAAGCATACTAATACAATTGCTGAAGTTGTGCCAGTAATAGATGAGTATGGTAATTTTTTATTTAATAATCAAAGTGGTTCCGCTAATCTTTTGGGTGTTATGAAATCCTATAAAGATTTTAATAAGCTACATTTGAAAGAAGGACGTTTTATTTCAGACCTTGATCATAATCAAAACTATGTTGTTATAGGTAGCATGGTTTTAGAAGAAGAATTAGCTTTTAATACTTTCAAAGGCAAATTAATCGGTTCTAATATTAAAATCAATAATCGTACTTATACAATTATTGGTATATTGGAACAAACTTCTTTCAGCTGGGAGGCTCAATACTCCATTATTATGCCATTATCTACAGCCCAACGCTATTTAAATAAAAATCATATCAGTAGTATTATTGCTCGCATGAAACCTCAGGTAGATTACTCAATAGCAATAGAAGAGGTCAAACAGTATTTTATGAAACGCAAGAATATGATAGTTAGGGCTTGGGCTGAAAAAAAATGGCTTGAATACATAGAAAAACAAACAGAAATGCAAACTTTATTATTAGGCTTAATTAGCAGTATTTCTTTATTAGTGGGAGGTGTTGGCATTATGAACGTTATGCTAACTTCTGTAATTGAAAGAAAGCGAGAAATTGGTATTCTCAGGGCTATTGGAGCTAGAAAGCGGGATATTCGGCGACAATTTTTAGCAGAAGCAATCATTATTTCATTAATAGGGGGAATTATTGGATCTGGGTTAGGAATTTTATCTTCTTATATAGTATGTTGGTTTAATGAATGGCAATTTTTTGTATCAGGTGTAGCAATTTGGTTAGGAGTGGGAATATCCTCACTAGTCGGGATTTTTTTTGGTTTTTACCCAGCTTATAAAGCAGCTAAATTAAACCCAATTACCGCATTGCGTTCAGATTAGTATTCAATAATATGATGTTCAAACCTAGCAGGTTTAGTTTCTGGTTTTATTGAATCCTCATTCCTAAGTAGCATTTAATTAGATATTCTAAGATAATCCTTTATACCTATTGAGATTATATCTTTAAAAACTGTCCTAACCACTGAACACAATGTTAATTAGCTTATTTCTTAAAGGATTAATCTATGAAAAATGATAAAAATGATAACCAAAAAATCACGAAATTCCTTCTACTGTCTGGTTTTTTATATTAGGTTTTTTTATTCTTTTTATTTTTGCATTATTTATGTTTGTAGATATCGATTTAAATAGTTTAATTGGCCCGGTAGATTTGGAGGCATTCTTGTTATAATCTTATTTTTTCCACCATTTATTTTGATTGTAATTATTTTTTCTGCAATTCATGAGAAATTTTTTAAAAAAGATGATGATTAATTGTTCAATTTTTTAAAGAACTGTTGTAAAGTTAAAATATAACTCTCTCTATAAAAGATATAGCAAAAATAGTATAAAACGGTTATATATTATAGTCAAAGTTCATCAATAGAACAATTGCTTTCGAATAGCTTTGGCTTGAGCCCATTTATGTTCAATAGGATTAAGTTG
>DAOUSL010000207.1 GCA_030627235.1 Thioploca sp. | reverse complement strand
TATTGCAGTTAAACAACCAACTGAAGAGACTTTCAACATATCAGAATATGCAACTCTTTCAGGCACTCCAACATGTCCAAAAATCACACCATGTTCATTTATTTTCTCATAAGCCGCATAAGTAAATGGATAGTTATTAGCTCTCATAAAGGTTAACTGCTTTTCCAATTTATCAGGAGCCCAAAGATCATCACTATCAAGAAAAGCTATGTAACGCCCTTTAGCCAATTCTATTGCAGTATTCCGAGCAACGGCAGCACCTGAATTCGTTTCAAGTTGAATTAATTTAATTCGACTATCTTGATTTATAAATGATTGAACAACTTCAGCTGATGTATCAGAAGAGCAATCATCTACCAAAATAATTTCCCAATTTTTATAAGATTGGGCAAGAACACTTTCAATAGTCTCGCATAGAAAGCGCTCACTATTGAACATCGGCGTAATCACGGAAACAAGAGTGTTATTTATCATTAACTCTATCCCCAGATGTAAGACATATTAAGAACATACTAGCCCACACAAAATAATTCGAAAATATTCCAACCGATGAACCGACTAGACCAAGTAATAATGTGGGAATTGCCACCAAGTGTAACAGTTGATATTTATCTTGTAATTTACAAAACAAAAGTTTAACAAAATAAACAAACATGCCAAGGTATATTATTATTATCCAAAATCCATTTTCCACCAAAATCTGCATCGGAAAATTATGCAAACTTTTAGCTGATTTTAAAAAGTATTCTGGTGTCTCAAGCATTGTCAATGTATTACCTATACCAATACCAAGAAAATATGATTTTTTAAATTCTATTAATGCATAAATTATAGCATTGACCCTTGTATCAATAGATCCCCCAAAATCATCTAGAGGCACTAAATTAAGTATACTGAGAATAGGTATGTAAATTAATTCTGAAAGTGACATTTGGTAATCTCTAAAAGAGATTAATACGCCACTCTCTTGATAATAAGATAAGAAAACAATTATTCCTATGAGTATAAATAATAAGAAAATAAAGACATTGACGAACCCACGAAAACGTAAAAAATGGATCTTAAACAAGTAAATAAAAACACCCGCGAGAAGAGCTATTAGAGCGACTTTAGCATCGTTAACATAAAACAAAAAAAGAAGCGTCGAAACTAGAGAGTATTTCAATAACTTTGAATCTATAAAAACCAACAACAATGGAAGAAAAGAAATAAGAGCTGAACTTAATTCATTTTGATTCCAATTAAATGCCGATACAGATCCATCCGTATAAACAGCAACATTCGGCAGATTGAAATGAAAAAATAGTTCCGTGTAGGCTAAGATCAAGCTACTAATAAAAAACATTAAAAAATATTTATAGACACCGTAAAAACCAACTTTATCTTTCAGGTAACTTACAATTAAATAAATATTTAGTAACAATAATAAATGAATTACAAATACAGCATAATGTTTAAAGCATTGACAGTATAGAAAAGTCAATACTAAGCTATTCAGAGAAATTAATGCCGTAATAATAAGCGGAAACATAGCCCTTCGATATGAAAGAGCAAGTATGAAAAGTGTTATTGGTGCAAAAACCCTATATAAACTTATTGAACTTTCAGGGCTTACTCTAAGAACCGAATGTGTAAATGCAAGCAATAAAACAAACTGAAAAAAAACAAACCAGATATTTTTAGAAATTACCACTCACACCCCTTTTCCTTTAACTCAATATAGCTTTCAACATCCCTTTCTTTAAAGACTTTAGCAGGGTTCCCTCCAGCAATTCCATATTTTGAAATGTTTGATGAAACAACAGCACCAGCTTGTATAATCGCGCCCTCGCCAATCGTCACCCCTCCCAAAATAATTACCCGGTCACCAATCCAAACATTATCTTCAATTGTCACGGGCTTGTGAACCATTTTTTTTGTATCGTAAGGAATTGCATCTGCATTATCATATTTATGATAAGAATTAATTATTACAATTTCTTTTCCAGAATGAAAATTATTGCCGATGATCAATTTACCTTTACCCCTAACTATTAACCCATTAAAGTGACAATTCTCTCCAATAAAAGTATATTTTGTAAATCTACTATAAAAATTAAATTTTGGCTTAGGTTTATAAATACTAATATTTTTAATTAATATAATTACACAAAAGTAATTAATATTTATCACGTGATATTATACATTATTTTTATATTAACTAACAAAACTAACAAAAAATATAACCCCCAAGTCATAGCTGTTGCATAAGCCACACCGATAGTGCCAAATTCTATAATAAAGAAATAATTCAATATTAAATTTACTATTGCTCCAAAAAATGTCATAGCTGCCAATAACTTTGTTCTTTTTTCAAAAAATAAAATATTTGTAACTAAAAAATAGAGTGATTGAAAGAAAAACCCTAAAAGTAAGTATCCAAAATACTCTTTTGCACTATAAAACTTTTCATCTACAAAGATATAAAATAAAGTATCTTTTAAAAAGTAGATACCTATTGCAGAGATGATGAATAGTATAAATAAATAAAATGTATATTTATAAATTTTCACTATATCTTTCTCCTTTAAAAGCTTAAACAATACCGGTGTCCAGGCTTGATTCACTGACACACCAACCAACAACATTAAAGCTGAAAGTTGATAAGCTATCGTATAGATGCCTACTTCATTATTCCCAATATAATACGATACAAAATATCTATCTGACATTGCAATAACTGTTCCACTAATCGCATGCGGGATGAGTGGAATACCAAAACTTACAATATCTTTTGTATATGTAAAGGAAACTTTACCTAGGTAATCCATTTTATAAAGTATATAGATACCGACTATTGAAAAAATAAAAAATGATATATAAGTTCCTTCAAGCCTTCCCATATAACCAAACTTGAAAAGAACAACAAATAGATAAGACAATGTAAAATCTATTAAGGTTTGAAAAAGTGTGAAAATAGCAAATTGTTTTGCTTCTTGCTTAGCTTGATATAAACCTAATACGACAGTGCCCGTCACCCTTAAGAAAGAAAAAATAACCATTAAAACTACAAGGTCTTTATTTATATTTAAAATATTTGATAACAACTCATTAAAAAGATAAAAAATAATTAGGAACAAAGAAAAAGATATTAAAGATATTAATAATGCATTTGTTACATATACCTTAAGTTCACGGTGCTCTAATTTAAAATACTCCACATTTATAGCGGCATTAATATTAAGTAAAATAAACGGCACAATAAACAATATTGTGGTCTCAACAAGTGATAAAGTACCAAAGTCCTCCAAACTTAAATATGCCGTTAAAATTGGCAACATCAATAATGGTACAAGTGATTTTAAGGCATTGGTACCACCATAAATAATAATGTTTTTTGAAAGCAACCTACTCATGTAGCTCTATAACCTTCATTTCATTTTTATAATAATCATATACACTTTCAATACTATCCTTATGCTCAGAAGCAGAAAAATCAAAATAAAAACTTTCAGGCTCTATCCCATAAATATTTTTCATACTTAATAATGCTGTTGAATAAAATGATGCAACTATATTTGGGATTTCTTTTTCATATAATCCATATAGCTCAACTGGATAATCTAAATTTTTAATTTTTATATTTTTAATTTCAGAGATTTTTTTTAATTTTTCTCCATCTTCACCACGGTGAGGAATATAGGTAATTTGTTTTTTATAATATTCAGCTATTCTGATAATTAACGATAGGTATTTATCTTCGCTAATAATTTCAGCTTCATTCAATTTTGAGCCTAGAAATATAATATGTTCTGTTTTATGTTTGTTTCGTAATAAAGATTTTAAATTTTCATAGTTATTTATATATATATTTTGATTGTCTATGTTTTTTAAAAAATACATTGTAAATAAGTGATAAAAATTATGTCGATTAAATTTTTCCTGTAATGCTATTGTTTTAGAACCATCATCTAAGGCTATTATTTTATCTTTATTAATATTATTATATATTACAGATAAAAACTTTGAATCTAAATTTCCTATAAATAATCTATTTACTTTAAAAGTTTTTGAATATATAAAATAAAATAAAATCTTTATATAATCCAATAAACGCCTATTGCTAGGTGAAAGATAAATTTTTTTTATATTAGTACGTTTAACATTGAATATTTCAATTACTTTATCTAGTTGAGCATCATTTGTTTTATTATTTGAGTATCTAATATATAGCACATAGTCTTTTAATACAAAGCTAGCTATAACTTCTAGGGCATTAACCAGCTGTAATGGTGACTCTACAAAAATCATATCTTTCATGCTAATAACCCTGCAATTTTAAAATCAATCTCTTCATCAATATCAACCGAACTTTTTCTATCCATTACATAAGAAAAAATATTATCCGCCAAGAAAAAACTTTTTTCTTCTAACAGCTTTTCAGTTTCACAAATGTATATAGCCCCATTAAGTCTATAATGTTTTTCTAAATCCTGACTTCGTTTATTTAAAATATCATCTTTTAAAAAACCTTTCATTGACAAGCTACTATCTAGTGTATTTGACCATAAAGGTGAGTGTTCCATTTCACATACACTTACAACTGCATCAGCTTTTTTAGTCTCTAAAAGTTCTATTGCTTCATCTATATGTTTTTCATCTCTCAGTGGTGAAGTTGCTTGAAGTAAAACAATATAATCATACTTTTCACTGTTATTTATGGCGTGCTGTATAGCATCATAAGTCGTAGCTGTATCACCTGCTAATTCATCGGGTCTTTGAATTGTAGCAATGTCATACTTTTTAGATATACTTAGTATTTCATCATCATCACTTGTAACCATAACTTTATCTATGTACTTACTATTTAACCCAGCCTCTATGCTATGAGCAATTAATGGCTTACCATTTAAATCAAGTACATTTTTTCTAGGTAATCTTTTACTTCCACCTCTTGCAGGGATGATTGCTAAAAATGTTTTATCTTGATACATTTAAAATCCTCATGCTACTTATTGTTTTTTTAAAATCATTCCTCTACCCAGTCATTACTCTCAAATTGGAAAAGTGTTCTAAGTAGTTTGCAGGTCTCGCCTTCCGATTAATTACTCCATTGAGTCTTTCGGCACTTTATCCCAAGGCACGGCCAGTGGAGTCGAAAAACTCTCAATTAAACACGGCGTGATACTCATTATTTGCTTGTTCAAAATCGCTCATCCGACCAATATCAAGCCAATATTCACGAATTGGAAATGAAATCGTTTTTTGCTTGTTTGCTATCAACTTTTCAAACAAGGTAGGCATATCATAAAAAATATCATCTGGAATAATGCTGAGTACGTCTGTATCTAAAATGTACATTCCCCCGCTGACAAAAAACTTATGTACGGGCTTTTCTTCTATGCTGGTTATTTGATGCCCCTCAATATTAACCACACCATAAGGGACTTGAAAATCATATTCACGCACACCCATTGTGGCTGCCGCTTGATTTGATAGGTGGTATTCAAGCATGTGTTCAAAATTAACATTGGTGAGTAAATCGCCATTCATAACAAAAAATGGCTCTGTCAATTGCTCTCTCATCAAGCTGAGTGCGCCTGCTGTGCCCATTCGTTTATCTTCGTGGACATAATCAATACTGACACCGAACTTTGAGCCATCACCAAAATAATCTTCAATCATCTGTGATTTATAATTAACACTGAGGATAATATTTTTAAACCCATATTTAGCAAAATTAGCAATAATGGTCTCAAGGATCGGTTTGTTACCTACTTCTAGTAGTGGTTTCGGTCGGTCATTGGTGAGAGGTCGCAACCGCGTTCCCATTCCGCCTACCATCAAGATGACTTTATTAGTATGCTCTGCTGGTTTTAAAAGCTCATCAACTTCATCTATGCCGACTAACACGCCATCAAGATCAACAATCGGTATTTGATAGAGCTTTTTAGCCACCGCGATTTTTAATATATCTTCTTTAGTGTCGTTGACACTGCATACGGTTGGCGTACGGAAGATGATCGATTCGATGCCAGCATCTAAGGTTAAACCCTTCAATATCCCTCTACGAATATCGCCATCGGTAACTGTACCAATTAGTTTATTTTTATCATCAAGCACTAGGGCGATTTGCATTCCACCCGTATCAATGATTTTTAATGCATCTTTAATGGTTGAAGTAATTGCAAGTCTGATATTTTCAAAACTTTTCATAAATTGTAAAACCTTTTTATGCAATGAAG
>DAOUSL010000081.1 GCA_030627235.1 Thioploca sp. | reverse complement strand
GGTTGTGGTGGATTTACGCTTCGCTTCTATCCACCCTACATTTATAAAATTTGTTCCCAAACTCCAACTCGTAAGCCGTATATGTCTAATTAATAAGACGTTCAGTTATTGATGTAAAGTTCTGCCACCATCAACAGCAATAATTTGACCAGTAATATAATTAGCATCTCGTACTAAAAATAATACGGTTTTAGCAATATCTTGAGCATTTCCATGACGTTTTAGAGCAATATTTGCAATAATTTGTTGTTTAGTAGTATCATCCATATCATTATCTGGCCACAATATTGCTCCTGGAGCTATTGCATTAACTCTAACTTGTGGGCCTAATTCATTAGCAAGCGTTTTAGTAAGCATTATCAGACCAGCTTTTGCTATACTATATACTGAATGTGTCTTTAATGGACGCAAAGCATGAATATCTGCTAAATTAACAATACAACCGTGAGTTTTTTGTAAATATGGAGCTGCTGCTTGGCAGAGAAAAAATGGTGCTTTTAAATTAGTTCCTAATAATTCATCCCAATCAGTTTCTGTTACATGTTTAATAGGAGTTGGATAAAAGCTGGAAGCATTATTAATTAGTACATCTAAACGTCCGTAGTTTTCTATTACTTGTTGTGTCATTTTATCAAGTTGAGTTAAATCACGTATGTCACCAGATAATAACATTACTGATTCAGGTCGTTGTTCATTTAATTCAATTTGTAAATCCTTAGCAGCAACTTGAGAATTATGATAATGTAACGCTATATTCATACCATTAGCATGTAATAAACGCACAATAGCAGCTCCAATACGTTTACTACTACCAGTAATTAATACTATTTTATCAGTTAGTTCTACTTCAAATAAATTATGCATAGTTTACCTCCACCTCATCCAGATGCTATTCTTCATAGTCAACGTTTAACAACAACAATTATAACAGCTATTGAACAAGCTGGCGGGATTATTCCATTCGACGAATTTATGCAACGAGCATTATATACTCCTGGTCTTGGCTATTATAGTGCTGGAATGCAAAAATTTGGAACTGCTGGCGATTTCGTTACTGCTCCAGAAATAACCCCTTTATTTGCTCAATGTATTGCTAGACAATGTCAACAAGTATTGACTAATTTTGAATCTGGAGTAATTTTAGAATTTGGAGCTGGTTCAGGAATAATGGCAGTAGATATTCTTAAAACTTTAGAAGAATTAGATTGTTTACCAGCCCATTATTTTATTTTAGAAGTCAGTTCTGATTTACAACAACAACAAAAGGCAATGTTTCAGGCTCAAGCTCCCCAGTTTTTGCCTTTAGTAGAATGGCTTTCAAGATTGCCTACTGAACCATTACAAGGAGTTATATTAGCCAATGAAGTCATGGATTCTATTCCAGTACAACGATTTACTGTACAAGCAGATGATATTGCGGAATCTTATATAACTTATAAAGATAATTCTTTTCATTGGCAAGAACAAGTAACTCCAAATGAAATATTACAGCAAGCAGTAACGGATTTAGAATTACCAGTCGGTTATGTTTCTGAAATAAATTTAGCATTACCAGCTTGGATACAATCAATAGCCGATATTTTAGAAACTGGTATGGTGCTATTGATAGATTATGGTTTTCCAAGCAAAGAGTTTTATCATCCACAACGTAATCAAGGAACTTTAATGTGTCATTATCGGCATCATTCTCATATTGATCCATTAATTTTAGTAGGATTACAAGATATCACTGCTCATATAAATTTTACTGCAGTAGCTGAAGCAACAGTTAATACTAATCTACATGTTGCCGGCTATACAACTCAGGCCAATTTTTTACTAGCTTGTGGTCTAGCTGATATTTTATTTTCTTTAAATCCTGATGATAAACAAAAATACTTAAAACAGGCTCAACAAGTTAAAACTCTAATCTTACCTAGTGAAATGGGAGAGTTATTTAAAGTGATGGGTTTAACTAAAAATTTAGATATTCCATTATTAGGATTTTCTAAAGACGAACGCACTAGGCTCTAATCATAATTTCTAGTTCATAACTTTTTTCATGGTATAATTACTTAAGGTTTCGGGAAATCCTCTATAGCTCCATTCCCGAAACAACTAGCAATTACGGATGTAGGATGTAATGAGTTTACGAATTACATCTTGATGCTAAATCCCTCATTGACAATTCTGATTTATAGCATTTCATAATCCAATAGAATAATATCAATTAACTGAATGATATTTATATTTAATTAAGAATTAAGCATTCATAATTAAGAATTATAATAATGGAAATATTTAAAAAATTTAGTATTGAAGCAGCACATCGATTACCAAATGTCCCTGCCGAGCATAAATGTGGTCGTTTACATGGTCATTCATTTCAAATAACTATACATGTATGTTCTGAAGTAGAACCTAATAATGGTTGGGTCATGGACTTTGCAGATATTAAAACAGTATTTAAACCTTTATATGAACAGTTAGACCATCATTATTTGAATGAAATTAATGGATTAGAAAATCCGACTAGTGAAAATTTGGCTGCTTGGATTTGGCAACGATTAAAGCCTAAATTACCAACTTTATGTCAAATAACAATTCAAGAAACCTGCACTAGTGGTTGTATTTATAAAGGAATTTAACTATTGAAAAAATTAAGCTCTATGATATGGATGGTTATTTAATAAGCTCCAGGCTCGATATACTTGTTCGGCAATTATAATTTTGACCAGTTGATGTGGTAAAGTTAATTTTGATAATGACCATTGTTGGGTAGCTCGTTGCTTACATGCTGATGGTAATCCTTCAGGCCCACCTACAAGCAATGCTACCGTGGAATGTTCTCGTGACCAATAAGACAATTTAGTAGATAATTGAGTACTATCCCAAATTTGGCCTCGTTCATCAAGAGCTATAACTAAAGTGTCAGCCCCGATTTTAGCTAACATTTGTTCACCTTCAATCTGTTGTAAACGAATTAAGTCAGAATTTTTAGTACGTTTTTTTAACGGTATCTGTACTAAATTCAACTTATAGTTAGCTGGTAAACGTTTGGCATATTCATGAAAGCCAGTATCAACCCACGATGGCATTTTCTGCCCAATACAAATCAAATCAATGTGCATGTTTATTAACCTGATGTAATAATATATATTTATAAGTAGCTATGTAATTTTTCATAATTTTATCATACTGGCTTCATCCTTGATCGAATAAGTTTAGTAGACATATTTCCTAAATAATAATATATAAATGTAGGATGCAATGAACGAAGTGAATTGCATCAATCGTGTTAATACGACTCGAAAGATGTAATTCGTAAACTCATTACATCCTACATAAAGTCCGTAATTAGCTGTATTACTTTAATTATTTAGGAAAGATGTCTATTATGTTAATCCTCTTTTTTATATTATTTATTTAAGATTAGTTTAAATTCAAATCAGGAAATACCATATAATCAAAATATATACTTTATTCAACTTTATTATATATATCTAATTTAAAATGGACATTAAACTAATATTTGTAGTATTATTACTGAGTCTAATGACAAATGGTTGTAGTCAAAGGGTAGCTTTTGGAAGTTGTGATTTTCGAGTGAAAAGTAGTGAATGTAATCATCAAACAGAAATTATTGAAGATGATAATTTGATTGCTACTAGTTATACTGCTGCTGATAATCTTATGCAAGATGCTATTCCAATTTTATCAGCTGAAACTAGCCTATTAGTAACTAGCATTGCTGATATTGACAATCTTACTTATACAACTACTTTTGGTCGTTTGCTTGGTGAACAACTAGCATCCCGTTTTACTCAGAAAGGTCATAGAGTTACCGAGGCAAAGTTCAATAATAATTTGAAAGTTATTCCTCGTAATGGTGAATTTGTATTATCTAGAGAATTACGAGAAATGGGAAATTCTAGTTGGGCTGATATGGTGGTTACTGGAACTTATGCGATTGCTAAAGATAAAGTTTATATCACTCTAAAAATTCTTGATTTTACAACTAGCAAAGCAATATCGTCCTATGCTTATACTTTACCAACTGGACAAAACACCTTAAGTTTATTACAAAAATCTTTCTGGTGGTGGTAAACTGGGTTGTAACTGACTCATAATACCCTAAAATATTTGTGACCTTTTATTCAAACATTGGTTATACTTAAACAAAATTTCATAGTTAATAAGTAATTATACTTATTAAAAATATTCACAATTGAGGTTATCAAATGGATCTTTTTATTCAAAATGCATGGGCTGAATCGGCTGCTGCTCCAGACGCTGGTATACTTAACTTAGTTATGCTGGTTGTATTATTTGTAGTATTCTATTTCTTATTAATACGTCCTCAAACTAAAAGAGCCAAAGAACATAAAAAAATGGTAAGTTCATTAGCAAAAGGTGATGAAATTATGACTGGTGGTGGCATACTTGGCAAGATAATAAATATGGACGACGATTATGTTACTATTGAAATTGCTACTAACGTCCAAATCAAAGTGCAACGTCAATCTGTTTCAACAGTTATACCAAAAGGCACAATAAAAAGTATTAACTAATTATTACCGGGTTCAACCTTTTGAACCCATTACCATAAATAACTAAAAAATTTACCCAATATGAATCATTATCCTGTCTGGAAATATTTATTAATTGCCATAGTAATAGCAGTTTGTTCATTATATGCCTTACCCAATTTATTTGGTGAAGATCCATCAGTACAAATTTCTCCGGCATATGCTCGTAATATGAAAATTACTGACTCTTTACAGGAACGAGTTGAAGGAGTTTTAAAAGATTCTAACATTGAATATAATCGTATTGATAGAACAGCAAAACACATGTTGGTACGTTTTAAAGATGGTTCGACTCAATTAAAAGCTTTCACCATTTTAAAAGAATCTATTTCTGAATATGTAGTTGCTCAAAATTTAGCCCCAGCCACTCCAGAATGGTTACGAGCTTTAGGTGGCAATCCTATGTATTTAGGTCTTGATTTACGTGGTGGAGTACATTTTTTAATGCAAATTGATATGGAAACAGCAGTAAAGCATGATGAAGAAGCATTAATCAATGATTTTCGTACTTTATTCCGTGAAAAGAAGGTTCGTTATAAAAGTAATACTCTATTAAAAAATGGTGGAGTACAATTTACATTTTTAAATTCATCAGTTAGAGAAGAAGCAAAAAAATTAGTTGTAAGCGACCAACCAGATTTAATCATTGTTGAACAAGATGAACCAGGCATATATCGATTAAATTTATCTTTTAGTGAAAAAAGCCTGAAAGAGAATCGCCAGAAAGCCTTAGAGCAAAATATTACTACGTTACGAAACAGAGTTAATGAGCTTGGAGTAGCAGAACCAGTTATTCAACGGCAAGGTGATGACCGTATTGTGGTGCAATTACCTGGTGTTCAAGATACTGCCAGAGCTAAAGAAATTTTGGGAGCTACTGCTACTTTAGAATTCCGTATGTTAGCAGCTGAAGATAATAAGTTATCTGGTCGGGAATATAAACGTCGAGATGGAGAACCAGTCTTTTTGAAAAGGAGAGTTATAGCTACTGGTGATCAGATTAATGATGCAGCAGCAACTATTGACCAAAGAACAGGTAGACCAGCAGCAGTAGTTCGTCTAGATAGTAAAGGTGCTAAAAGTATGTTTGCTACTACTCGTAAAAATGTTGGTAAACGTATGGCTGTAGTATTCATTAATTATTTGGTAGAAACCAAAATGATTGATGGTCAACCAGTAGTAGTTGATGGCAAGCCAGTTATAAGTAGAGAAAAACAAGAAGAAGTTATCAATGTTGCTACTATACAAGAAGAATTTGGTAAAAATTTCCAAATTACTGGTTTAACTTCTACTGAAGCTAATAATTTAGCCTTATTGTTAAGAGCAGGTGCTTTAAAAGCCCCAATGGAAATTATTGAAGAACGTACCATTGGCCCAAGTTTAGGTAAGGAAAATATCGAACTTGGTTTAATTTCTATCATGCTTGGTTTTATTTCTGTAATGGTATTTATGTTGTTACGGTATAAAACTTTTGGAATGATTGCAAACTTGGCATTGCTCACTAACGTAATTATATTAGTTGCTCTATTATCTCTAATTCAAGCTACTTTAACTTTACCAGGTATGGCTGGTATTGTCTTAACGTTAGGTATGGCGGTTGATGCTAATGTGTTGATATTTGAGAAGATACGAGAGGAAATTGCGAACGGTAATTCTCCACAAACCAGTATTCATATGGGTTATGAGAAAGCTTTTGTAACTATTTTTGATTCTAACTTAACTACTTTAATTGCAGCAGTTATGTTGTTTGGGTTTGGTACTGGACCAATAAAAGGTTTTGCTATAACTCTATCATTAGGAATCATTACTTCTATGTTTACTGCGATTATGGGAACTCGTGCTGTAGTGAACTTTGTATATGGTAGTAGAAGAATTACTAAATTATCTATTTGATTGAATTAAGGATGGATATTATTATTCATCCTTGATAGCTTACATATATTTCAATCATTTTCATTCTATTTCTTTGTACAGGATAATTGTAGGATGGGTAGAGTTATAACTAAACCCAGCCTACATTTAACTATTAAAAAAATCAATAGGTTATATTTTTTCCTATATAAAAATACTATTTACATTTTATAGAATGAATTATTCCTGAAATAGTGATATCGATATTAGTGAGTTTGAATTGTGGAATCATGGGCAATATTTTAATGAGCATGATTTAAAATAAATGCTGTTAAGTCTTAACTGATACACTTTTACATTCCATTAAATAAAAAATTTAACTAGAGAAAAAACATGTTTTTAAATAGATTCGATTATAAAATAAATTTCATGGGTAAACGCCATATTTCCATGGCTATTTCAACCTTACTTGTCATAGTTGCTATAACCTCTTTAGCTAATAAAGGGCTTGTATTTGGGATTGATTTTACTGGTGGAACACTAGTAGAAGTTGGTTATACGCAAGATGCAGACTTAAAAAAAATACGAGCTAATCTACACGATAGCGGTTTTTCTGATGCAGTAGTACAAAATTTTGGCTCAACCAAAGATGTATTAATCCGTTTAGGAGTGCATGAAGAAACTAAAGATAATCCTCTTAGTAGTCAAATATTACGTTCATTGCAAAAGGATGGTACAAAAGTTGAAATGCGTCGGGTTGAGTTTGTAGGGCCGCAGATAGGAGGGGAATTAGTAGAGCAAGGTGGACTTGCAGTTATCTACACTTTATTTGGTATTCTCATTTATGTTGGTTTCAGATTTGAATATCGGTTTGCCTTAGGGTCAATCGCTGCATTAGTGCATGACACTCTAATAGTTGTTGGATTTTTTTCTGTATTTGGACTAGAATTCGACTTAACTGTATTAGCTGCCGTACTTGCGGTTATTGGTTATTCACTCAATGATACCATCGTAGTATTTGACCGGATTCGAGAAAATTTTATTAAATTGAGAAAACAAGATTCAATAAGTGTGATGAATATTTCTATCAACCAAATGTTAGGTCGCACAGTTATGACTTCTGTTACTACAGCCTTAGTATTAATAGTGTTATTCGTAAAAGGTGGTGAATTAATCCATGGATTTGCTACTGCATTATTAATAGGCGTAATTGTTGGAACTTATTCCTCTATATATATAGCTAGTGCCACTGCATTAGTTTTAGGAATTAGCAAAAATGATTTGATGCCAGTTCCGAAAGAAGGAGTAGAACAACAAAATACTGACTATTAATTTACAATTTGATTGATAAATTATCAGTCTGTTATTCAATATACCTTGGGGTCAAAGTTTTTAGATTTGAACTCCAATGTAGTCTAGATATTTATAACATAAGGATACAATATGCTTGCTATTGGAGATAAAGCACCTGATTTTACTTTATTAAGTCAGGATGATACCGAGATAAACCTAACAGATTTTACTGGTAAATGGATAGTTTTATATTTTTACCCACAAGATGATACTTCTGGTTGTACCAATGAAGCTATTGATTTTACTGCGATTGACTTAACCAAAAAAAATGCCGTGATTATAGGTATAAGTCCTGATGATACTGAATCACATAGGCAATTTATTAAAAAATATGATTTACAAGTAACTTTGCTGAGTGATGTAGATAAAACAGTGATGAAACAATATGCTGCTTGGGGCATTAAGAAAAATTACGGTAAAGAATATGAAGGAGTTATTAGAAAGACATTTTTAATCTCTCCAACTGGTGAAATAGCCAATATTTGGGCTAACGTTAAAGTACGAGTCAAAACTAAGAACGGTGAGTCCAAACATGCGGAAATAGTATTTAAAAAATTAGATGCAATTAAATAATTTGGAACTGATATGTTTTTTCGTAATATATTATTTTTTCTGATTTTAATTTTACTAAATGGTTGTATTGGTGGCAGTGGTGGTAGTGAAGAAAATAATGATAATTCCACTATCCCTAATCCTATTGATACACCAGTTAGTGAGAATATAATTATTATTAATATCAGTTCATTACATGATTCATTGCCATTAAATAGTAAAGATATTTCAATTAATGCAACTATTAATGACATACAAGGAAACATAATAGAAGATGGTACTGTAATCAATTTTACTACTGATCTTGGAATTATAACCGAATCTGTCCCAACTGATAATGGAACCGCAGAGGCAATGTTTACTCCTGATATGCAATCTGGTTTAGCTACTATTACAGCCATTGTCGGTAGTTTTACTGATACTATTTCTATTACAATTGAGCCTGGTAAAGTTGGTACAATTGAAGTAAGTAAAGTTGATCCTCAGGTAATAGGAGTAATTGGCAGTGGGTTAGTGCAGAACTCTAAAGTAGAATTTTTAGTGAAAGATAAATTAGGTAATATAGTTGCCGATAATACTATAGTGAAATTTGCTTTAGGAACAACTACTTTAGGTGGTGAAGAAACTATTACTGCTGATGGAATTACCAGTGGTACAGAAGCAGAAGGAACTACTAATAATGGTTTGGTTAGCGTAACCTTAAATAGTGGAGCTGTAGCAGGTAATATTGATGTTATAGCCACTGTTGATGATAAAAAAATCAGCACCATAGCAAGAGTTACTATTGTTAGCAGCTTTCCAGATGCCGACCACTTATCTTTAGCGGCTGAATTTCTAAATATTGCTGGTGGAGTTACATTCGGTTTGCAAGATGAGATAACAGCCTATGTTGGTGATCGGTTTGGTAATATTGTCCCAGATGGAACTACAGTTAGCTTTATTACTGAAGGTGGTACAATTGGTAAAAGTGTTGGTGGAGGTGCATTTACTGCTACTACCGAATTTGGTCAAGCTACTGCTGTATTGCAATCAGCTGGCCCGTCAACTCCATTTTTAACTGGTGAAATGACCTTACGTTATGATGGCTTTTATTGTGAAGATGATTTTGACGATAAAATAAATTATTTATATGTCAATGCTACTGATCCTCAGAACTTATGTGGCAATCCAGGTTTAGTAACTATAGTCGCTTATACTACTGGCATGGAAAGTTTTATCGATGTGAATGGTAATGGAATATTTGATATTACTGGTGAAAAATTTATAGATACTAATAATAACAATATTTTTGATGTAGGTGAAATTTTTACTGATAATAATGACAATAGCCAATTTGATGGAGCAGATAGACATACTGATATTGGTTTTATAGATTTCAATAATAACAATAAATGGGATATGGGAGAACTTATTACTAACAAAGGTGATATGAGTGAACCATATATCGATGCCAATGATAATAGAATTTTTGATTTAGGAGAACTGTACGTTGATGTAAATGGTGATGGCAGATTTAACGGTCCAGATGGAATATTTCAAGCTAATATCACTATTTGGCAGGATATGAAAATATTATTTTCAGCTCGTCCAGCGTCTGTTAATACCATTCCAGTTGCAATTAAAGTTACTCCTACTGAATTTACTATTACTGAAAGAGGAAAGCAAACTTTCTTAATTGAAAATATAGGCGATATTTATGGTAATGCTTTAACAAAAGATACTAAATTAGAAATTAAAACTAATAATGGTTTATTGGTTAATAGTAGCTATTTACTTGAAGATACTCAAAATAATACTTCTTTTAGTTTTACATTATCAAATAATCCTTGTGACATATCCATTGACGAAAAAACACAACAACAAATAACAATTTGTAGTATACGTGTAGAACCTGAATCTGTAACTATAACTATTAGCATCAATTCGACTAACAATGATAAACAAGGCAATAATGGTAAAGCAGAATTTTCATTTTCCGGAATTATCAATTAAAAATATCTGCAAAGTTAATAATATCCTAGCCAATGGTTGTTTCGGGAATGGAGCATAGCGTATTTCCCGAAACTTAAAGTGATTTTGACATTGGCGAAGATATTGGTTAAAAGTTCGATTTAATTGAGTTGACTTTACAAATACTTTGTAATACAATGCGTATTACGGAGGTTAAATAATGATTACCTTGAGATTGGACTCTAAGTTAGAACAAGATATAAAAAATACTGCTAATATTCTTGGTGTAACCAAATCTGAATTAATCCGTAAAAGTGTAGAAAATTATCTTATTAAATTATCTAAACCAAGCCCTTGGGAACTTGGACAAAAATATTTCGGTAAATATTCTAGTAAAGAATCAGATTCGTCAGTAAATATGAAACAGATATTGAAAGCCAAAATTAAAGCAAAATGAAAAAAGTGCTTATTGATTCTGGGGTTCTTATCGCATTGTTTGATGCAGCTAACAGACATCATAATAATGTTATAAAATTCATAAAAAATAACAAATTACCGTTAATAACTACTATAGCTTCAATTACTGAAACTTTACATTTATTAGATTTTAACCGAGATGCTCAAGTAGATTTTTTAGATTGGATACACAAGGGAGCTTTAGAGGTTCATAATATTGAACACTCTGATTTTAATAAGATTAAAGAATTAACCAAACAATATCACAATCTAGTATTTGCAGATTCCTGTCTGGTATTTTTGGCTAAAAAACTTAATATTAATACGATTGCGACAATAGATGAAAATTTTGATAAAATAAATGAAAAATTTACGGTAATATTGTTGTAATTTCTTAAGAATTTATAAATTTTAATGGAGTATATATGTACGCTGTAATGAAAACTGGCGGCAAGCAATATAAAGTATCAGAAGGTGATACTCTTAGAGTAGAAAAACTTTTTGCAAATGAAGGTGATAATATTGAATTTGATGAAATATTATTAGTGGCAAATGGTGATAAAATCGAAATCGGCAGTCCTATAGTTGATGGTGGTAAAGTGACTGCAACTATAGAAGCTCATGGACGTGGTAAAAAAATTAGAATTATTAAGTTTAAACGACGTAAGCATCATATGAAACAGATGGGACATCGGCAGTATTATACTGATGTAAAAATTACTGGCATAACAGCTAACAATATTTAAGGAAAAATTATGGCACATAAAAAAGCTGGTGGTAGTACTCGTAATGGAAGAGATTCAGAATCTAAACGTTTAGGAATTAAACGTTTTGGTGGACAACAAGTCTTATCAGGTAACATTTTGATACGTCAACGTGGTACTAAATTCCACCCAGGAGTTAATGTTGGTAGAGGTAAAGACGATACATTATTTGCTACCTCTGATGGTGTAGTTCTTTTTGAAGTCAAAGGTCCAAAAAATCGTAAATTTGTCAGTATTATACCTGCTCCTGCCGTAGTTGCCTAAATTAAATATGGAGTTCAGAAGAACTCCATAACTAATCTGCTAAGTTTACTATCCTTGTTTAGAATTACTTAAAAAAATGCTTTAAATAAAATTATTTCAAAGAATAGATAAAATTACTAGTTTTCAGCGATAACTTGTACTGTTACAAAAGCATCTACATCTTGATGTAAATGAATTTTTATATCATATTCACCTACTTGACGAATTGGGCCACTAGGTAATCTGATTTCTTGTTTAGTGATTGGAATACCACCTTCAGTAATTGCTTGAGCAATATCAGAAGCACCAACTGAACCAAATAATTTACCTTCAACTCCAACTTTTCCAGCAATTTCAACAATAATTTCTTTCAATTGCTCAGCTCGTTCTTGAGATGATTCTAAAACACCTTGTTGAGCTTTTTCAAATTCAGAACGACGTAACTTAAAATCAGCTAAATTACTTTCGGTAACTAGTATAGCTTTATTTCTTGGAACTAAATAGTTACGAGCATAACCATTTTTAACGACAACTTTGTCGCCCAAATTACCTAAATGTTTAATTTTTTCGAGAAGGATTACTTCCATACTTAACCTCTATGAGAATCTTTATTCTTGGTGATTGTCAGAAAAAGGCAACAATGCCAAAAAACGAGCGTGTTTAATCGCTGTGGATAGTTGACGTTGATATTTAGATTTAGTACCTGTAATCCGGCTTGGCACAATCTTACCAGTTTCGGTAACAAAACCCTTGAGAATAGTTAAGTCTTTGTAATCAATCTCGGTAATACCCTCAGCAGTAAATCGACAATATTTTTTACGGCGAAAATAACGGGATGAATTAGAATTATTATGGTGATTCTTACGATGATTATTCATAAAACCTCAAATTGTTAGTCGGCAATGTCTTCAATAAGTTCTTTTTCAGCAGCAGTTGCTTCTCTGACAAAAGGAGATGGTTCATTAATAGCTTTTTTCTTTCTGATAATTAAATGCCGAATTATAGCATCATTAAATCGAAAAGCTTCGGTAATTTCATCCATTGTCTCAGTATCACATTCAATATTCATTAGAACATAATGTCCTTTATGAATCTTATTGATTGGATAAGCTAATTGTCGTCTACCCCAATCTTCAATGCGATGAATATTTTCGCCACCAATGATTGACTGATAACGTTCAACCATTGCTGGGACTTGCTCACTTTGATCTGGGTGAACAATAAATACAATTTCGTAATGCTTCATAAAACTCCTTACGGATTAAACAGCTTTATATCGATGTTATAACGAGCCATTAAGCTATATTAATAAGGTTATATAAAAATTATTAACCAATTATGTTAAAGCTCACAACATTAAAGCAAGGAATATTTAGAGAAAATCTAAATAGAATGTCAATAATCATTAAAATATGACATAAGAATCAACTATTATAATCATATTATGACAAAATGACAACTATTTTAATAAAAAGGATATTTTTACAGGAAAAAACTAAGTAAATAGATGTTTAATATTAAGAAACTAATTATATTGAGAAAATCAGTTTTGAATAAATTTTAATTAAGATATGACGAATATAATTTAAGTCATGTCGAAATAAATAGCTCCTAAACAATTATCAGAGCATTTATCATTTGGTGGGCTGTGCTGTTAATAATTAATTCGGGTTTCCATAAGCAAAGAATTAGGTAATCTATCCAAAATTTTCCGTAAAACTTTGGCTTCTATAACAGCAATCCAGCCGTAAGTGCTATTTACATCTGATCCAGAAATTATTGGATGTGGATAGTAGCAAGTTACATCAAGAAAAGCTGAATCAAGTTCATCATTCACTTTGCCAATGAACATTCTTTCAAAACTACAACTACGTAATCTATCCCTTTCAATCATTCTAAGATGGCCAGTTTTAATAATTGTTTTTGTTAATGCAGGTTTATAGCCTTGGATTGAACCTTTTCGTTGCTGAATATATTGTTTGTACAATTTTAGAGCATTATTATGAACATGAGAATAACTATCATGATATTGGTAGTTCATCTCTTCTGAGTAATCTATTTTTACTCCTAGATAAGTCCGATATATTTTTTCATAAACATACATGGCATTAGATGATTCTTGTCCAAGTATTTCAATTTTTGGGAAAAATTGTTCCTTATACCATTTTACTAATGTTTGATTAGTATAGCCGTCATAAATTCTTTTGTCCATTTTTGCGGCTAGTTCGTTGATAGTTGCACAACTGGTTAAATATATAGCCAATGAAATTGTTGTTATTATCCAGAGTATTCTTTTCATATTTAGATTTCCATGATTAAAAAAGTCAAGGTGAATATTCACCAAGACTATTTTTGAGATTAAAAACTACTCAACTTCACCATAATCACTCAATATCCACATTAAATCACCTTTTTCATTCTGGCCACTGAATGTTAAATCAATCCATAAAGTTTGGTTGCCAGTTAAAGTGTTATATTGAGCTTTATTGATATTAAGAGATAAATCTTGGTTAATCACCACTCCATTTCCACCATCATTACAAGTTGTATTTACAGCAGGTGGAGTAAATCCAGTAGGTTGCTTTAAAGTAACTCCAACCGGTGGCGTAGCTCTATCATTATTATTCACTCCCCAACAAGCTACGACACCATTTTCCCTGATTCCACAGGCAAAGCTGTCGAATCGCCGATCCTGAACAGCGGTTATATTGCCACAATTCTCATTACATACGTTTATACCACCGACAGTAACATAACTAAAAATACCGCTTGGCACGGTATCCAAAGATGGACAACTGAGTGTTTTGTCTGCTTTTAAGCCGCAAAATATAGGACTTCCTAGATTTTGTTGATAACCTCCTGAGCCAGTAACACTAAAATCAATTTGAGTTAAATACCCATAAGACTGTTCTGTTTTACCCCAACAAATTGGTGAACCATTAGCAGCTAATGCACAAGCATGATTTCCACCTGTTTCAATCTGAATAAACTGACCGGGAGGAGGTGAAGTTTCACCAGCAGTATCACGTCCCCAACAAGCCACCTTTCCTTTGGTACTTAATGCACAATTGAAGTAAAACCCTGCACTTACTTCTTTAAATGTACCATCTGGTGGATCAGCCTGATTTTGACTATTATCACCCCAACATATCAGAGTATTATCGTCTTTAATACCACAAACATGATCAACACCAGCACTTAATACATTGCCAGCATAAGTATTTTGAACTAATAATAGGCTAGAAATATTAATTAATACTAGCAATATTAAATACTTGTAATTTATTATTATATAATCTTCCTCTCATAAATATTAAAAAAACACCATATTTTTAGCTATTCATCATAAATTCCAAATAGCATAATAACCATTCTAACAATTATATTTATATAATCAATAGAAAAACCCCAAGTTTTACAGATTGTTAAATCCACAAATTCCGTTTAACAATCCGTAAAAAACTATTGATTTTTTTTCTAATTTGTGATTTATTTCTTAACTGAAGTTACGCTAAATAATATAAATACGAAGATAAAAAGAATTAAGATTAGGGAAAAACCTAGAAAATGTTTATAATAAAATGATGGGTAAATACCAGTTAGACTTATATACAGATTACCTGATGGTAACGTTTGGATATGCGACACTTAAATATTGATTTAAAAAAGGTACTAAAAATCTTGCACTAAAGTGCATAGTTTTAACTAGTGATTGGGACAATATGCAAGCAATTCCTACAAATTATTGGCATCATTTACCAGATGGTAAAGTGCAATGCGATTTATGTCCACGATTTTGTAAATTAAAAATTGGCCAACGAGGTTTATGTTTTGTGAGAGCTAATTTTGATGAACAAATTATGTTGACAACTTATGGACGTTCCAGTGGATTTTGCATTGATCCAATTGAAAAAAAACCACTCAATCATTTTTTACCAGGCACTCCTGTCCTATCATTTGGAACTGCTGGTTGTAATTTAACCTGTAAATTTTGTCAAAATTGGGATATAAGCAAATCTAAAGAAACTGATATTCTTGCAGATGTAGCAACTCCATTAGATATAGCCAAAACAGCTCATAAATTAGGTTGTCGTAGTGTAGCTTATACCTATAACGATCCAGTAATTTTTCATGAATATGCAATTGATATAGCTAAAGAATGCCGTAAATTAAATATAAAATCAGTTGTGGTTACAGCTGGTTATATTAATGCTGAACCGAGAGCTGAATTTTTTAGCTATATGGATGCGGCAAATGTAGATTTAAAAGCTTTCACTGAACAGTTTTATTATAAATATACTGGAGGACATTTACAACCAGTGCTGGATTGTTTGTTATATCTTAAACATCAAACTAATGTTTGGTTAGAAATAACTACTTTATTAATTCCAGATACAAATGATTCTGAATCAGAGCTTGAGAATATGACTCAATGGATAGTGGAACATCTTGGAGTGGATGTACCTATTCATTTCACTGCTTTTCATCCTGCTTGGAAGATGTTGGATAAAACCCGAACTCCAGCAAATACTCTATCTAAAGCTCGACAAATTGCTAAAAAAAATGGAATTCGATACGTTTATACTGGTAATGTACATGACCAAATTGGAGCAAGTACTTATTGCCATAACTGCGATAATGTGCTAATTGCAAGAGATTGGTATGTATTAGGAAATTGGAATCTTACTTCTGAAGGTAAATGTAATAATTGTGGTACGATTTGCAATGGAATATTTGAGACTCAAGCTGGACAATGGGGTGCAAAAAGATTACCAGTTAGAATATCATCGATATAAATACTAAAGTTAAATTTGCTTGTCTAATTAAAGTGTTGTAATATAATAATTAAACAATTCTTCTCAATAAAACTACCATATAATAATAAATAATGCAACATCTTGACATTCTTATATATGCTGGTTGGATTATTCCAGTTGAACCAGAAAATACCGTTTATGAACAACATGCTATTGCGATACAAGATGGTAAAATAGTAGCAATCTTGCCTAGCGATGAGGCAGTAAAACGTTTTTCAGCCCGAATTACCTATCGTTTAAATACCCATTTATTGATCCCTGGCTTAATCAATGCTCATACCCACGCATCAATGACTTTATTACGTGGATTTGCAGATGATATGCCGTTAGAGAAATGGCTAAATGAATATATTTGGCCAGCAGAACAAGCTCATGTTAATGAAAGCTTTGTTGCTGATGGTGCTAAGTTAGCAATAGCAGAAATGTTACGCAGTGGAGTCACCTGTTTCAATGATATGTATTTTTTTCCAGATATAGTAGGAGAGATTGCTAGTCAGGCAGGCATCCGTGCCACTCTCGGTTTAATATTAATTGATTTCCCCACTGCTTGGGCTAAAGATTCCAATGAATATTTGCAAAAAGGTAGGGCAGTACATGAACAATTTAGTGATAATCCATTGATTCAAACTGCTTTAGCTCCACATGCACCTTACTCTGTATCTGATATTTCCTTAAAAGCTGGTAAATTGTTAGCCGAAGAATTTGACTTGCCAATTCATATGCATGTACATGAAACAACTACTGAAATCAAAGATGCCGTCAAGAAAAATGGAGAACGACCTTTAACTAGACTTAAAAAATTAGGTTTATTATCGCCAAAACTGATGGCAGTTCATATGACTTCATTAAAAAATGAAGAGATGGATTTGTTGGAAGAACATGGAGTTAATATTATTCACTGTCCTGAATCTAATTTAAAGTTGGCTAGTGGAACTTGTCCAATCTCTAAATTACATGAAGCTGGAATTAATATTGCGTTAGGTACTGATAGTGCCGCTAGTAATGATGATTTGGATATGTTAGGAGAGATGCGAACGGCTGCATTGTTAGCTAAAATTCTGAGCAAAGATGCCAGTATCATTCCAGCTTCAACTGCATTACAAATGGCAACTTTAAATGGAGCAAAAGCATTAGGAATTGATGATATTACTGGTTCTTTAGTACCAGGTAAATCTGCTGATATTGTGGCAATTAACATGAGTGACATTGAAACTCAACCAATTTATAATCCTTTATCACAATTGGTATATGCTGTTGGAAGAGATAAAGTTACTGATGTTTGGGTGGCTGGCAAACATTTATTAAAATCTCGTTCTTTAACTTCATTGGATATACATGATATTAAAGCAAAAACTCATTTATGGCGAGATAAAATTGCTGCTACTAGAAAGCCTTCTTAAATAGAACAAAGTTCCATAGGTTTCACCTATGGCTATTCATGTTTCACCCCGTTGGGGTTAATCAACCTCGAAGAGGTTAAATGTGAATAGCCACCGATGAAATCGGTGGAACTTATTGACGATTTTCTCTCGTTCCCAACATCCCCGTTCGTAATGTCTACTATTTCAAACCCACAATATCCGATTAACCACTTGCTCCCAAGCCATATCATGAAAAAAATCAATGAAATTATAATGTTGTTTAATATAACTGTTCCAATTTTTTTTGTGTTTTACTAAATTTATTTTGAAAATCAGCATATTCCATCAATATATTTAACCAAATATCTGGGAAATTATCAAACAATATATCCTCAGCTTCTGATTC
>DAOUSL010000231.1 GCA_030627235.1 Thioploca sp. | reverse complement strand
CAACATAAATTCCATAAGTTGCTAAGTCCATATGTGGCAATAATCCAGCTTTAAATAAAATTGGATAGATAAACATCGCAATTGTGCCGAATAAAACAACCGTTGATACAGCAATAGCACTTTTATAAGCTTCTGCTTTAACAACTGGTTCTGTTGCAAGTACGGCTGCTGCTCCACAAATAGCTGCACCGGAAGCAGTCAAAATAGAAGTTTCTTTGTCTAGTTTAAAAAATTTAATTGCTACAAATAAACCAATGAAAAATGTTGTGACTACCATAATGAAATCAACGATTAAACCTGGTAGCCCAACTGCAAATATTTGTTGGAAAGTTAACCTAAACCCATAGAGAATAATAGCTCCTCGCAAAATTAATTTAGCAGAAAAGGTAATTCCAAGTGTCCATGAGTCTGGGAAATTCTTTTTTAGAAAGTTGTTATAAACCATGCCAAGCACAATGGCAATAATTAATGGACTGATCTGTAAATCTTGAAAAATTTGAAACTCTTTCCGCAGATAAATTGCCGACATTGCAAACAGTGCAACAAACCAGATGCCATTAAACGTGTTCCAACGATTTTCTTTAGAAAAAAAATTCATTTATTAATCCTAGTGTAATTTACTTAAAATAATTATTTTTTGAAGCATTAGCCTTGTTCCAATTTTTGCATTAATGGTAGAATATCCTGTTTCAATATATCTACAGTAAGTTGGCCAGTATATTTATACCGTACAATTCCTTGTTGATCAACTATAAAAGTTTCTGGTGTACCAGTTACTCCCCATTCCATACCAACTTTACCATCTTTATCAAAAGCATTAGCGACATAAGGACTGCCAGTTTTAGTTAATACTTCTGTTGCATCAGCTTTGGTATCTTTATAATTAAGACCATAAATAACATAACCTTGTTTAGCCATTTGCATTAATAATGGATGTTCGTAACGACAGGTAGCACACCATGAAGCCCATACATTAAAAAGTGATACTTTATTCTGAAAATCTTTATTACTAAAAGTTTTATTAGCATTTAACAGATATGGTAAAGTAAAATTAGGAGCTGGTTTATCGATTCTAGTAGAACCAATATCACGGGGATTTAGGCTCAATCCAGCATATAAAAAACCACCTAAAATAACACATATTACCAAAGGAATGGAATAACGTAACATATTAAATTATCTCTATTAATTATTTAAAATATAATTTGATGGTTGTTTCGGGAATGGAGCATAGCGTATTTCCCGAAACCTAAATAAATTTTGACATTGATGAAGATATTGATTAAGCAGCAAGTTTTTTCTTTAATAACTCATTTACTTGTTTAGGATTAGCTTTACCTTTAGAAGCTTTCATTACTTGTCCCACAAAAAAGCCAAATACCTTATCTTTACCACCTCGGTATTCTTCTAACTGTTTAGGATTATTATTGATAACATCATCAATTATTTTTTCAATAGCACCACTATCAGTAACCTGCTTCCAACCGTGTTTACTAATAATAGTATCAGCATCACCTTCGCCATCCCACATAGCTGCAAATACTTTTTTCGCAATTTTACCAGAAATAGTTTTATCAGTAATTCGTTGTAACATACTAGCTAGTTGTTCTGTAGTAACTTTAGAACTAGTAATATCTAAATTATTTTTATTCAAAAATGCAGATAAATCACCTACTATCCAATTTGCACATATTTTAGTTTCACTAGCAGATTTTTCAACAACTTGTTCAAAGTAATCAGCCATTTCTCTACTATTAGTTAGAAATTCAGCATCATACATAGATAAATTATATTGGTTAATAAATCGTTGTTTTTTTATGTCAGGTAATTCTGGTAAAGTAGTTGTTATTTGTGCTAAAAATTCTGGTTCAATAATTAAAGGTAATAAGTCTGGATCATTGAAATAACGATAATCATTAGCTTCTTCTTTAGAACGCATTGGACGAGTTTCATGCTTATCTGAATCATATAAACGAGTCTCTTGCCTTATTGTTTTACCACTTTCTAAAACATCAATTTGTCGTTCAATTTCAAGGTTTAATGCTCGTTCTACAAATCGAAAGGAATTTAAATTTTTCAATTCAGTTCTAGTGCCAAGTTCTTGTTGACCTTTAGGACGTATAGATATATTTGCATCACATCGAAATGAACCTTCTTGCATATTACCATCACATATTTCTAAATATCGTACCAATGAATGGATTTTTTTCATATAAGCGATCGCTTCCTTCGGAGACCGCATATCTGGTTCTGACACTATTTCTAATAAAGGAGTACCAGCTCGATTAAGATCAATTCCGCTAAGACCATTAAAATCCTCATGTAAAGATTTACCAGCATCTTCTTCTAAATGAGCTCTAGTAATACCAATAGTTAGTTCTTCACCATCTACTTCAATTTGTATATTTCCTTGTTTAACTATGGGTAATTCGAATTGACTGATTTGATAGCCTTTCGGTAAATCAGGATAAAAATAATTTTTACGAGCAAATACAGAACGTTGTGCAACTTCAGCTCCAATCGCCAATCCAAATTTAGCTGCCATTCGTACAACATCTGAGTTAATTACTGGTAATACTCCAGGCATTCCTAAATCCACTACACAAGCTTGTGTATTAGGTTCTGCTCCATAAGTTGTTGTTGCTCCAGAAAAAATTTTACTTTTAGTAGCCAATTGAGCATGAATTTCTAGGCCAATAACTATTTCCCATGTCATATTTAAATATTACCTGTTAAGTAAAGTTATATTATTATAACATGAGGTAAATTTGCTATAAAATTCACTGAAATAATATTTTAAAAAATTTTCAAGGTGAATTAAGAACTAAAAAGAGTAGAGAGAGGATATGGGAAAAGCATACTCAAAAGATTTACGAGAAAAAATAATAGAATAGTATAAGAAGAGGATCAAGAAGAGATTTAAGGTATTGAAAGAATTTATTCTACATCCTACATTTATATAACCTTATTTAGGAATGATATCTATTTAAAAAAAATATGAAAGGAGTTCAAACTTTAGTTTGATAATTCTCAAGATAAATCTTGAACTCCAATTATTTTATAAGGAATATCAAAAATTACTATATTAATACGTGGAAACTGCGATAGGATTAATATTTTTTAAAATTATATTTCATTCCTCTAATTCCAAACTATCAATTTCTATCACTTTTATTATATGATGTTTATTTATAATATGATGATTATTCTCATAATCTGATAATACAATAAAGTCTTTATCATGTTTATTTAAAGTATCAGAAAGTCGAGCTGTTCGCTCAATGACTAACGTACCTTTTAAGATTGCACCATCAATTAAAGTCATTACTACATGAGTATCTTTGCGTGTTAGTGACATTTTACTTACTCCAGTTTCTTTCATGGACTATCTTCTATCAATGTCAATGCTTGCTGAATTCGTTTTACACAACGTGCTTGACCGATCAATTCAACAGTAACATCAATTGGGGGAGACACATTTCCGCCAGTCACAGCCACCCGCAAAGGTTGAGCCACTTTACCTAACTTTAGTTCGTATTCTTCAGCTACAGCATGAATTATGGAATGAATAGCCTCTGCCTGCCAATCTGTAAGACTTTCTAATCGTTCACATAAATCAGTCAATACTGTACGAATAGTTGGTTTTAAGTTCTTCTTTACCGATTTTTCATCGTATTGAACCGTATCACCGAAAAAATAGCTACTACTTTGAGCCATTTCTTGCAAGGTCTTAGCTCTTTCCGCCAATACAGTAACAATTTTTGCTAACTCTGGCCCTTGCGTAGTATCTATTTGTAACTGACGATATTGATCATGCAAAGATACTGCCAATTCGTTAGGTTCACTAGTCTTAATGTAATGTTGATTTAACCATTGAAGTTTTTCGGTATTGAAAGCTGCTGGAGAGCCATTTACATTATTAATATCAAATAAATCAATCATTTCCTGTAATGAAAAAATTTCCTGATCACCAGCTGACCAACCTAAACGCACTAGATAATTTAGCAAAGCCTCAGGTAAATAACCTAATTGTTGATAATTCATCACACTAACCGCACCATGTCGTTTTGACAAGCGTTGTCCATCATCACCCAAAATCATTGGTACATGGGCATACTGCGGAATAGTTGCATTTAAAGCCTGCAAAATATTAATCTGCCGAGGAGTATTGTTTAAATGATCATCCCCCCGAATTACATGGGAAATTTGCATATCCCAATCGTCTACTACTACGGTTAGATTATAAGTTGGAGTTCCATCAGCTCGAGCGATAATCAAATCATCCAATTCAGTATTATTAAATGTAACATTACCCTTGATTAAATCCCGCACCAATACTTCCCCAACTTCAGGATTTTTAAAGCGAATAACTGGTTTTATATCGGTATCTGGAGAACTAGTTAAATGACGACATTTTCCATTATAACGTGGTTTTTGTTTGTTAGCCCTCTGTTCATTCCGCACTGTTTCTAAATGCTCTTTAGAACAGTAACAATAATAGGCTTTACCTTCAGCTAACAATTGTTCTATCACCTGTTTATAACGATCAAAACGGTGAGTTTGATAAAATGGGCCTTCATCTGCATTTAACCCAAGCCATTTCATACCTTCAAGGATTGCGTTAACAGATTCTTCAGTGGAACGTTCTCGGTCGGTATCTTCAATACGTAAAATAAATTGGCCACCATGCTTACGAGCGTATAACCAGGAGAATAGTGCAGTACGAACTCCACCAACATGTAAATAACCAGTGGGACTAGGGGCAAAACGAGTGCGGATTGTCATATTTTCTTAAATATCGGTATATTATTGATATTATTATCGCTTATAGGAAGTGGATATGCAAGTTTCCGATAATAGATATGATTTAAATAATTTTGGATTAGGTTATTATACATATTTCCTAAATAACTGAAGTTACGCAAAGTAAAATAAATACTAGAATAAGAATAACTAACAAAAATAATGTTAGATAGCCTTCAAAACTTGTAGTTCGTGAAAAGCAGTTTTGATAGCTTTAAGATAT
>DAOUSL010000467.1 GCA_030627235.1 Thioploca sp. | reverse complement strand
TTCACCCTTGCGTTTCGCTACGGTTGTCGTTACTATCTCCGATTACCTCCTTTCAGGTAACTAGTTTTAGCCCATGCTGGGCACACTATTGCGCAAGCTTCATACAGGCTACTTGGTGTTATATAATCAGAGCGGAAAAATAGGGGCTCTGCGTAACATCAGTTAAATAACTCATGAAGAAATTCATTATAGGAAGACCTGCCTCCGCGCATCCTCTATCATAATTTTTTCCACTTAGCTTCTATAGTATCTGCCGATAAATCAGCACCACAATCCCATTCTATAAAATACTTGCCACTGTGAATACGTTTAAAGTTATCTAACTCTTTCAAAAGTGAAAAAACTTCTGAATCTAAATATGGACTTACATCAAATAAACCAGGTTGGTTATTTTCATCTGTTATATGCAAAATATAATTATCCTTAGGTATTATATTTTGAATAATCATTGATCTAACCCTCTTATTGGAAATGGTTTTTTACCGTTAACCGCTAAAAAATGACGCGCCAATTTTAAACAGGGAAAAAAGCCTTAATAATTAAAGTTAAAATCCCACCTAAAACAAGACCAACCATCCATTTAATAACTAACACTTCACTCTCTAAGCGGTTTATATCTGATTTTTTCGCTAACTGCGAGTCCATTGCCTCAGAAAAAGCAACAACTAACGCTTCCGCCTCTGCCTTAGCTTGCTCATCAGGAACACCGCCTGATTTAAGTTTTTCAACAAATTTTAATGTATCAAAAGTAATCGTAGCCATAACATTTCCTAATAGAATAAATATACTTTTTATTGTACTAAGCTAACACCCTATAGTCACCAAATTAGCTTGATGACCATAAAAATTCAATTTATTATTCACAATACACGTAACTTAAATTTCACATAATCGGTATTCTGGAAATATAGGTAGCTTCAAGTTTACTATTCCCCCAGTTACTTTTACCTAACTTCCATTAAATAAATTCTGACAAAAATACGTCATGGAAAGACCTGAGCCCTGAGT
>DAOUSL010000351.1 GCA_030627235.1 Thioploca sp. | reverse complement strand
TTTTCTGGTTTGGTTTAAAATGATTAGAAATGAAAAATTTCGAACTTTTTTTTCGATAGCGGGATAGTTGTTTTTTTGACACAATTGCATAAAAGATGAAAATAAAGAATATAAGTAAACATGAAAATAAAGTAAGAAAAACATGTTTTTTAGATAAAAAAAGTGTAAAATATGGAAATAAATAAATAAATTTACATAAAAAATAAGGAAAAAAACACGAAGAAAAAGCGAACACGAGGGGTACCAAAAAACACAGGTCCCTCCACACCCGCGTCGGTAATTCCAAAAGTCGTCCCCCCAGGGGAAATTTTCTCCTTTTTTGGAGAAATATTATCCCCTGGTGATGTCGATATAAAATAAAGCATAGTCGATAATTTGATAGAATTCTTTTGGAAAATAGTGTTTTTGCGTTGAAAAAGATAAGAAACTTAACTAAAACATGCAAGCATAAGTTTCGTAAAAACATGAAAATAAGCAAAAAAAGACCAAAAAACGTGATTTTATGCGATTTTGAGTTTTTGAGAAAAGTCCAAAAAAGGGTCCAAAAAGTGAGGGGAAACCCACTTTTCGAATCGTGGTAAAAAAAAAGGCACTTTTTTGAGTACCCTTTGCCTATAAACCCGGCCGTCGGGGCCAAAAAAACACGAAAATCGTTATTTTTTCGAGGTGGGGTCAAAAAAACCCATTTACCGACGCGGGTGTCGTGTTTCAGAAAAGTCCGTTTTAAAAACTCAAAAATTCCCAACTTCCAAAAAAGGGCCAAAAATGGCAAAAAACGACGTTTTTTGGGCTTTGTTTTTTTTTTCCGATTTACGAGACCCGCTCATCAAAAAAAAAAAAATCCGTCACCAAATGCCCCTCTAAAAAAAGTGCTCAAAGTCGGCACTTGCACAAGTACACATTGTTCCAATGTGCCATTTTATGAGATGTTTGGATTCTTTCTGTGATTCGACTTCTCGACTCTGGCGCCTGCAGGTCGAATTTGGCAGGCCGAGCGCGAGGCCTCTCCAAAACGCAGTTTTGGTGCCAAAAACCATGTTTTTCCTCTGTTTCACAAAGTGGCTACTTTTTAGCAGGCCTCAGGGCCTTGTCGGCCAAAAAAGTCAGAAATATGCCCTCACCCGCCCTTCACGGGTTTTTAGAGACCCCAAAAGTTCGAAATCTGGAAAAAAGACAAAAAACAGTTTTTAATAAAATAAGTATAATTTATAAAATGTAATAAAATGTGAAACATAAAATAAAGTATAAAAAAACATGTTTGTAACAAAAAAAGACATGTAAATATGAAAATAAAGTATAAAAGTATAAAATAAAAGTATAAAAGTATAAATAAAAGTATTAAAAAGAGATCCAAAAACAGGAGAATAAAATAGCCAAAACCATCAAAAACTGCCAAAATCGATGTTTTTAAACCCCCGGGGTGCGTAATCCAAAAGGGTCCAAAAAGGGGCTATAAAAAAGGGGGATTTTGAAAAGGTCCAGCGGGCCCGTACCTATGTAGCACTTGGGGGTTTTCCGAAAAGTGGCAAAAAGGGGTCCCTGGGTGGGTACCTTGGAGCAAAAAAACGTGTTTTTGGCAAAAATGGGAAATCATGGAAAAAAAGTTAGGAAAATAGATGATGAAATAAATAATAAAAGTATAAAAATAATAATAAAAAAGTGTAAAAACATGAAATAAAGTATGAAAAAACATGTTTTTAACAAAAAAACAACTATCCCGCTATCGAAAAAAAAAGTTAAAATTTTTGCAATTCTAATCATTTTAAAGTAAACAATGAATCAAGAGTATCACACACCAATCAGAAACATTACTTATCTATTTAATCAACAAACTTCTCCAATTTAAAAGTCTCCTTTTTCTCAAAAACCTCCCCCCCT
>DAOUSL010000178.1 GCA_030627235.1 Thioploca sp. | reverse complement strand
GAGATATACAGTTAATTACAAACTTTATGTAGGATGTAATGAGTTTACGAATTACATCTTGATGCAATTCCCTTCGGTCATTGCATCCTACATTTATATACCATTATTTAGGAATAGATGTCTATTTAATAGTTTTGTTGGATCTATTTTAAAACATATTCATATTATTTGCTTCTAAATTATTAATAAACTCTAAAAATTTACTTGCAATTGCTTGGACTGTGCTAACCGTCATCGCATTGCCAGTTTGTTTTAATAAATGTGTATCTAAAATATTATCTTTGGCTTTTTGGGCTTTATGTTTGTCAAAACCTTGTAATAACAGAGATTCATAACCAGATAATTTTCTAAACTTACCATTTTTAACATATAAAATCCCATGTCGTCCTAATCTTAAAGTTGGTACTCTATTGTAATATTTTCTTAAATCTGACTGCCTAGTATCTATAACTAAATATTCTTCGTTCAATAATTCTGCAATAATAAATTTATCTTTGTTATATTTATTATTTAAATATTTTTTAAAAGTTTGATAAGATTGCTGTTTATCATCAAAATATAATTCAGCATCATCAACTAAAAAATCTTTAATATTAGATTCTTCTGGATTTTTTAAGGGAAAACTAAAATTAAACTCATTATTGCCTAATATTTCCTTTTGCACACCAACAAAATAAATTCTTTCACGCATTTGTGCAACGCCATAATCAAGACTATTTAATAATTTCCACCTAACACAATAACCAGCATTATCCAACTCATCTAAAATAATTTTTAAAGTCCGTCCTTTATCATGATTTATTAAACCTTTAACATTTTCAAAAATAAAAAATTTAACCGATTTTGCAATTAAAAATTCTATCAAATGAAAAATTATTTCCCCTTTTTTATTAACTTTATCATTAATACCTTTTCTTTGACCAATTATTGAAAACGATTGGCAAGGAAACCCTGCTATCATTACATCAAAATTAGGCAGTTCGTCGGCATTTATTTTAGTTAAATCACCAAAATTTTTCTCTTGATCAGCAAATAATAACCGATAAGTTTTTTCGGCATTTTTATCAATTTCAGAAAATCCAACACATTGCATTCCAAGATTATCGAGTGCTAATCTACCGCCACCAATACCAGCACAAAAATCTATAAAAGTTAATTTACTCATAAATTATGATTTACTTTAAAGATTTTTCTGTATCAACATAACCATCTTTAAACTCAAGCACCAATAAATTTTCTTGTTGAGTATTTTGTTTGCTAGTAATAATTTGATTATTTGTATTTCTAACAATCACATATCCACGATTTAACACCATTTTAGGATCACCAAGTAAAATCTGTTCCATCAAAGTTTTAATATTGTTATTAGCTTGATTTAACTGGTTTTTAGTGGAATTTTTAATATCCTGCATTAAAACATCTAACTGTTGTGAATTAATACACTGAATTGCTTGTTCACGAATATTAGTATACAACAGCTCATTATTTAGTTTAGCCTGATTTAAAACTTTTTCGGTTAATTGAGATAGAATTTGCCAATTTTGTTTAGCATTGTTAGCATTCTGCACAATAGTATTAACGATATGGCTGATTACTAAACTAGGAGTATGACAACTTAAATTAGCCACTTCATCCAGTATAGTTTTATCTTTTTCATGTCCAATCCCAACAATAACAGGTAACTTAGCAGTACAAATTGCTTTAGCTATTTCATATTCATTTAATTGCAATAAGTCTGCCTTCGCACCACCACCACGAATCATTACAATTGCATCAAATTTTTTGGAGTTGATAATTTTAAAAACTTTCTGGATTTCTGCTACTGAATTCTGTCCCTGAAAACTTGCTGCATAGTAATCAAATTCACATAAATCAACTAATTTGTCAGCTTGACTTTGAAAATCTCCCAGACCAGCTGCTTGCTTTGGAGCTATCACAGCAACTTTACAAAATTCATCTGCATGAGCAAGATTTTTATTAGTGGTATAAATTTCTTCGGTTTGTAACTGTTTTCTAATCTGATTTAACTTAGCTTCAACATCACCCAAGGTAAAATTAGGATCAATATTTAATATATCTAATGATAAACCATAACGAGGATGGAAAGTAACTATAACTTGCAATAAAACTTTTATGCCAGGCTTAAAAATCATACCAGTGATAGCAAAAAAATATTCTAACAACTTTTCAGCTCTATAGTTCCATAAAGTTGCTCGTATTTTTGCTACTTCATTACCATCTTGAGTATGTTCTGATAATTCCATGTAAATATGATTATGTTTAGTTAAGCTAACCACTTCAGCTCTCACCCAATAACAATCATTATGTTGTTCAGAAACAGTCTGCTGTACTTTTAATAATAATTCATTTAAAGTTAAAATGTTATCAACTTCTGAATTTGGTAACCATTTAGCAAATAAATTTTGTTCCATGTCAGAGGTAATAAACCATCTTTTGGTAATCCAATCAAATTTTGCACCTAATTGTTTGACTGTCTCTTTATCTGAGTAAGAACAAGCTAAAAATATTGTTTTGGTCATTGGCAATATGTTAAAATTTATATTTAAATCTATCCAGCAAAAAGGGAATTTTCTTAATTATGCAACAAAATTTTAAGGTAACTTGTGCAATTCCCAGAACTGGCAGAACCTTTGAAAACTTCTTGGCTAAGTTGAAATTACTTGGGGTCGATAAAGAAGAAATAAACAAAATTCTGAATATTTCTAAACAAAGTAAATCCATGAGCCGGACTAACTTTCAAGAAGCATCTAAATTTCTTATTGAATCATTAAAAGAGATGCCTTGTTTTGGATTATTTGTCGATAGAAAGCGTAGCAAAAGACCTTATCGAATTGGTTTTTTAGGCTATGAATGGTTGATAAATGAAATTTTAGTTCGGGTCGAAGGTGAAGAGCCACATAATGGTTCATCATTGATGAGATTAGACGAGATAGATTGTGCTGTGGTTGGCTTGGACGAATTGCTAACTATGACTCAATATTATTTACGCAATCCCACTTTAGTAACTAAATGGGGAATGTATAATTATAATATTGATAAACCAACTGGAATTAGAATTGCTGGTTCTGCTCAATTAACTCGATACAATAAAGTTTTAGATTGTGAAGTTCAGGATATGGTAGGATTTTTTTTAATTGCTAAATCTAAACATACCCCTAAACCCAAACATGCTGATGATTTTTTGAGTCACTTATCAACTTATGGTAATAGAGTATTTGTCAAAGGTCGGTATGTAGAAATCGTTAAAACTGCCTATCCTAATCTTAAAGTAGTATCAGTAGAAGATGTTGAAGATGCTGTTATCGAAGCGGAATCAGGTAGTGTTGGACTTGAGATAGTTCAAACTGGTAATACGCTAAGGAAAAAAGGATTAGTCTTATATGGAGCTCCTTTATTTTTATCTGAAAGTTTATATGTAGTTAATTATAATCGTTATTTAAAAAATGAATCTTTACAAAAATTTGTTAATAATTTAAATCCTGTTGGTTATTTTGCAGAAGAACATATTCAACAGTTTGCATTATGGTATTTAGCTTTGGAAAAAAATTTAGGGGATTCATGGATTAATAAACCGTCCATCACTGATCTATTTTGTGCTCCACAAGACCCTGAAAATGGTTTACGACCTTACCGTTTGCAAACTAGATATTGGCAACCTGACGATTTTTATAAACAAAATGAAGCTAATGATTTGATTGAACAGGCAAAGATTAAATTACAAAATTATTACAATAGATATAGTCTTAAACAATGATCTTGAACTATATTAAATAAAAATGTTATAATCATTGAAATTAATTGATTGTATTAAGTTTCCGAACTGATATAATCATTCCTTTATAATTTAATTGGTTGACTAACCGGAGCAACACCCATGTTAGAAAATTATATGCCAATATTTCTATTTATTGTCATAGGGTTAGTAATAGGTGTTATTGTGCCAACCCTAGGCTTTTTATTAGGAAATAGGCAACCAGATTCTGAAAAAAATTCACCTTATGAATGTGGATTTGAGGCTTTTGAAGATGCCCGTATGAAATTTGATGTACGTTATTATTTAGTAGCTATTTTATTTATTCTGTTTGACCTAGAAATTGCTTTTTTATTCCCTTGGGCAATAGTGTTTAAAAGTTTAGGTTTATTTGGATTTATGGCTATGATGATTTTCTTAACAATATTAGTCATTGGTTTTATTTATGAATGGAAAAAAGGAGCATTAGAATGGGAGTAGAAGGTCTGTTAGAAAAAGGTTTTATCACCACTAACGCAGATTCGCTCATTAATTGGGCTCGTACTGGTTCTATGTGGCCGATGACTTTTGGTTTAGCTTGTTGTGCAATAGAAATGATGCATACTGGAGCTTCACGCTATGATTTAGACCGTTTTGGTATTGTGTTTCGTCCTAGTCCTAGGCAATCAGACGTGATGATTATAGCTGGAACTTTGACCAATAAAATGGCTCCGGCTTTACGCAAGGTATATGACCAAATGCCAAATCCACGTTGGGTAATTTCTATGGGTTCTTGTGCTAATGGTGGTGGTTATTATCATTACTCTTATTCAGTAGTACGTGGTTGTGACAGAATTGTACCTGTTGATATTTATATTCCTGGTTGTCCTCCAACTCCAGAAGCTTTGTTATATGGAATATTACAATTACAACAAAAAATAAGACGTACTGGTACTATTGCTCGTACTGCTTAATTCCTAAAATTTAGTAGTGATTTAAATACTATTTTTTACTGGAATCTAATGGATATAATAGTTTAAGCTGGATTGAAGGATTAAATCCAGCTTACTGATGAGGTTCTATGAATCCATTAGATAATTATTTTATATAATTTCTATCTAATTCATAACTACTAATTTAAAATATTGGTCAAATAATTAATGTTATTCACTAATTTTTAATAGACATCGTTTCCTAAATAAAGAAGTAATATAGCTAAGTATGATTGTATTACCGACATGAAATTGACCAAAGTTATACAGTTAATTATGGATTTTATGTAGGATGTAATGAATTTACGAATTACATCTTTATGCAATTCCCTTCGTTCATTGCATCCTACATTTATATATACTTATTTAGGTAATATGTCTAATAAAAACTTTAAGAATAAATATATTGAATTTTAAGGTTTCAACTGTATGAGTATTCCATAAGCTAAAGCCTTGGATTTTCACTATAAGTTATTTGTTTTATCAGTTTGTCGGAGTAAATAGTTTATAATAACAACGATACTTTCTATGTTTTAAATCATAATTTAGAATCTACTTTAATTCTCTAAGTCACTTATTAAATACCGTCAAATTATGATATTTTAAACGAAATAGAATGCTAATCCAGTATCATTGTTTATAGGCTTTGCTCTAAGAAACCGATGTAGCAGATTGCCAACTGAATATTGAATGGCCTTATAGTATTTTGTAACTCAACCTATAATAAATGATGAAAAATTCCCTTGAAACTCTAAGAACTGAACTACAAGAAAGATTTGTTGATATTCCCTTTAAAACTGATATAGCCTATAATGAACTGACTATAGAAGTATCAGCAACCAACCTTTTTCAAGTATGTGAAACTTTACGCAATCGCTTTGATTTTTCTCAATTAATAGATTTATGTGGCGTTGATTATTCTCAATATAAACAAACTGATTGGGAAACTAAAACTGCTAGTAGTACCGGTTTTAGCCGTGGGGTTAACAAAGATATTAATAAAGAAGAAAATGATGATCCTAGATATGCTGTTGTTTATCACTTGTTATCAGTAAAAAATAATCAACGAATACGAGTACGTTCCTTTGCAGAAGGTGAACCTCCACGTATAGATTCAGTAGTTACTATTTGGAATTCAGCTAATTGGTATGAACGTGAAGCATTTGATTTGGTTGGTATTTTATTTGACGGTCATCCTGACTTACGCCGAATTTTAACTGACTATGGATTTGTTGGCCATCCATTACGGAAAGATTTCCCAGTTACTGGTAATGTTGAAATGCGTTATGATCCTGATAAAAAACGAGTTATTTATGAACCTGTTAGTATTGAACCACGTACTCTTGTGCCTAGAGTAATACGTCAAGATAACCGTTATAACGACTAAAAGGAGAAAAACATGCCAGAAATCCATAATTATACTTTAAATTTTGGTCCCCAACATCCAGCAGCTCATGGAGTATTGCGATTAATTTTAGAATTAGACGGTGAAGTAGTAGAAAGAGCCGATCCACATATTGGATTACTCCATCGTGGTACTGAGAAACTAGCCGAAACTAAACCATTTAATCAAAGCATACCATATATGGATCGACTGGATTATATGTCGATGATGTGTAATGAACATGCTTATGTGATGGCGATCGAAAAATTGTTAGGCATTAAAATTCCAGAACGAGCTGAATATATTCGAGTTATGTTTGATGAAATTACTCGGATTTTAAATCATCTGTTATGGATTGCAACTCATGGTTTAGATGTTGGAGCTATGACTATGTTCTTGTATGCCTTTAGGGAACGAGAAGACTTAGTTGATTGCTATGAAGCAGTATCAGGTGCGAGAATGCATGCTGCCTATTATAGGCCCGGTGGTGTATATCGTGATTTACCAGACCAAATGCCACAGTATGAAACCTCAAAATGGCATAATGCGGAAGAAGTTTCCAAGTTAAATGAAAATCGTCAAGGTTCATTATTAGACTTTTTAGAAGACTTTACCAATCGATTCCCTAAATATGTCGATGAATATGAAACATTGTTGACCGAAAATAGAATTTGGCGACAACGTACAGTTGGGATTGGTGTAGTTTCACCAGAACGAGCTTTACAACTAGGATTTTCTGGACCAATGATACGTGGTTCTGGAATTGAATGGGATTTGCGCAAAAAACGTCCTTATGCGGCTTATGATAAATTAGATTTCTCGATTCCAATAGGGATAAATGGTGATTCGTATGCTAGATATTTAGTACGAATGGAAGAAATGCGTCAATCTAATCATATTATCAAACAATGTATTACTTGGTTACGTGACAATCCTGGCTCAGTAATGATAGATGATCATAAAGTTGCTCCGCCTAAACGTGCAGCTATGAAGGATGATATGGAAGGTTTAATTCATCATTTTAAACTGTTTACTGAAGGGTATTGTGTACCAGAAGGTGAAGTTTATTCAGCAGTTGAACATCCTAAAGGCGAATTTGGGATTTATCTTGTTTCTGATGGTGCAAATAAACCATATCGGTTACGAATTAGAGCTCCAGGTTTCCCTCATCTTGCTTCGATGAATGAAATGGCTAAAGGTCATATGTTGGCTGATGTAGTATCTATTATTGGTTCTCAGGATATTGTATTTGGAGAAATTGATAGATAATTATTTCTAACAAAAGTTCTGAACCGATAAATATAAGCCAACCACTAGTGGTTGGCTTTATTAAGATTAAATCCTAATAAATTATCAAACGTTACAACTATTTTCAGATGTAATTGCACCTTTACCAGAAAGAGCAGTTTCTACAGCATCAATAGCCTTTTGATCATGCTCATTAGCTGGACAACCACAATGATGTTCACCAGCGGAATGTAATCTAGCTTGTTCTAAATGCCATTCTGCTACTTTTAAATGTTGATCTACGTTCATTATTACTCTCTTAAATTTAGTTGTAAATTTTTCTTATTTGGAAGTCTTAAAATAGGTTCAATTTAATTTATCTCAAGCTTAAATCTAAAAAAACTAATTTATTATTTTATTTCTTTATACAAACTAAAAAATATTCTTGATTGATTTTATTGTAATTTTTCTAATTAGACAAGAGAAAAATACCTTTAAACCATGAAGATTTTAAAGTAAATTTTAAAAATATAATTAGAAAGTGGTGAAGTGGATGCTGGACATATTTTTGGGCCAACTCAAATTCAGGCTACTAAAAAAGGCTATAAAATATTAGCTAAAGCTGGTGATATGCCCGGTGTTATTACTGATG
>DAOUSL010000159.1 GCA_030627235.1 Thioploca sp. | reverse complement strand
TTCTGGGAAGGTTTCTCCATTTTTACGCCGGTTCCAAATTTCTCCTTGCCAGTAGCCTTTAGATAATAAATCAGCCCAAAACAAATGATAAAATCCCTCATCATGTCGGCCTGATTGTAAAACTTTAGGATTTTTTCCTATGATTTCATCAAACTATAATACTTTGCGTAACTTCAGTTACCTAATAGTAAGTTGTATGTAGCCAAGTTTGATGTATACATAAATTCAAGCATATTGTAAAAAATAGAATAATAACTTTAATTACATCTATCAATATCCATGATATTACAAATATCAGATTAATTCAATACCCTATTTCATTATAAAGTTCTGCACAATATTCAATCAAGTATTCAACACTCTCTGCATCCATCGAATTTTTCCAACTATCAATTTTACCGATTCTAAATGTTCTAGCTGAAGGATTATAAATCTGGTTTAATTTAGAGGAAATATTATTATCAAAGTCAATATTCAAATATGCAGCAAGTTCTTTTACTACATTTTCTTGTTTATCAATATTACCACCACCTTGTTCACCAATTAAGTCTTCAAAACGAACTAATAAGCAATTAGGTTCATTACGCCATGCTAATATTGATCGATAAACATCAATAAAACCAGTTATTTCAACATTAGCTTTAGTAGCATGACCACCTTCTAAAATGAAATATAGTTGTTGTGTTGTAGACATTGATTTGAAATCATCATAAAGAAAATGAGTTCCCATTCCGCTACTTTGAGCATTTAAAATAAACGGAATTAACGAAGCAACTACTGCACGTGGATCACGTATTATAACTAAATGTCGGTAATTTAATCCGGTAATTATTGGAGTTAATGCTGAGTGAAATGGAATATGGCCTTGAATATATTGACCATACGGTATGGTATCTAGCCAATATTGCATAGTCAGTTGATTGACAAAATATGGAGTAAAAGCTCCTATAGCAATTTCTTGTTTAATCCGAGACTTTTTTTTCAGAGAATTTTTGGCCTGCTTATAATTAAAATATTTAGGAGTATTAAATCCAACAGAATCAAGAACTCTTTTAACATAACCACGATTGGTATAATATTCTTTATAATCAAATATTTCAATAGCTTTAGTTAATAGATGAGTTCCGCTTTTTGGTAAAGAATTAATTAATATTCTACTTTCTTGCAAATATGTTGATTTCATCAGTTTATTATAAATTATTTAAATGCTAAAACATACCTAAAGGTGGTATTTCGTCAGAATCAATATATATATCTAATACGGTCGGACCCGAATTGGTATAGATTTCCTGTAAATTTAGCTGTTCAAAATCTTCAGCTGTACGAATATTATAACCTTTAGCTCCCATTGCCTGAGCCATTAAAGCAAAATTAACTGGTGGAATAGCAAATTCAAGAGCTTCTACTCCAGTTTGGCGATGTCTATGTTTCACCATTCCATAAGATTGGTCATTTAATATGATAAAAATTACTGGTAATTGTTCGGCAACAGCAACGGTAATTTCTTGACCATTCATTAAAAAACTACCATCCCCAGTCATACAAACTACCGGAGTATTTGGTACACCAAAAGCAGTTCCCACCGCACTACCAATTCCCCAACCCATTGCTGCGGTTCTGGTGGACAAACGATAATTTTCAGGCTGAGTGGAGAAAAAATAGTGAATTGTCCAAGCCAACCAGTTACCAACATCAATTATAAAACGAGTTTCTGTGGGAAGCTGTTGCAGTAATTTATAAATCAAATATGGTGGTTTAATCGGTAAGGAATTATCCAAACATTGATAGCATTCTGGTTGCTTTACTGTAATTTGAGTTGGTAAATAATTTTTATTTGAAATGGTAGGTGTCGAAATCATTGGTAACTGTAATTTACCATCTAATTGCATGGATTGTATACGTTTAACTAATTCTTGGAATACAGTTTTGATTGTACCATGTACTTGTAAACATGCCATAGAAGAACGAGTAAAGTAGGCATTTGAATGATGAATATGAACTAATTTATTATTTAATACGGCAGTATCCCAATTTGAAGTTGGCCATTGACTTAAATCAGTACCAACAGCTAAGATTAATTCTACATCTTCATCAGTCAATGCTTGACGAGCAGTCTCATGGCCAGCAAAACCAAATACTCCATATGCTAAAGGATGATAAGGATTTACCCAAGATTTACCAGCTTGAGTCGTTACAATTGCGGCATTAATTAGTTCGGCTAAAGCTATAATTTCTTGAGTTGCTCCTCCACAATCATGACCTATTAATAATACTATTTTACGCTTTTGATTCAATGTATTGCATACTAATTGGCTTAATTTATCTAAGCTGGCTAAATCTACATAAGATGGTGGATTAGTTATCAATTGATGTAAATTAGGATAAGCAATTGCTTCTGGTGCTATAGATTGAGAAATATCAACTGGTATACTTATATGAGCTGGGCCTTGAGGTGTTTGTAAGGCAGTTGTAAATGCTGCGGCTAATTTTTTTTCTAATTGTTCTGGGTGAGTAATAATAGTGTTGTAACGAGTACAATGATCTAACATACCAGTAGAATCTATAGTGTCTGGTGAAGACTCTTGAAATGCACCTTGGCCAAAATGAGATGATAAGGTTTGAGCTGTGATAACTAATATAGGATCATGATCAGCATAAGCGGCAGCAACTCCGGTTATTAAATTCGTTGCTCCTGGGCCTGTAGTTGCACAACATACACCGATTTTACCGGTTTCACGAGCATAACCAATAGCCATAAAAGCAGCACCAGTTTCATGTCGAGTAAGGATGGCTCTCGGACCGCCTCGTCTTTCACTACGTGCTAGAGCTTCATAAAATGAGGAATTATGTCCACCTGGTATACCAAATACATATTCTACTCCAAATTGGGTTAAATAATCAACGATAAGATCACTAAGTGTCCTTGGTTCAGATGAAGTTTGTTTAAGCATATTTTATTATCGAATTATTATGTATGGATAATTCCTTAATTTTTTAAGTTAAGAAAGTTTCTTGAGTTTTTTTGGTTTTTTTAATAATGGTAGCATTGCGTTACCAGCCGCAAATACTAAACCGGTCATATTTAACGCAATTATTTTGGGAATTCCAAAACCTAGTAAAAATACTCCACCTACGCCTAGAACAAATGGAGTGAGCATAATAGCAAAAGTTGTGTTCATATTATTATTAAAATCATCAGCAAGTTTAAATACTGATTCCAGATGGTATAAGCCATTATCCATCAACACAATTTGAGCAGTATCAGTAGCAATGGTAGAAGCACCTCGCAAAGAAATAGATACTTGGGATTTTTTCAAAGCAATTGAATCGTTAATGCCATCACCTATATAACAAATGAAATGGCCTTCTTCTTGTAATTTCTCAATAAGTTCAGCTTTTTGTTCTGGTAATGTTTCAGCGAAATAATGGTCTATATCAAGTTCTTCAGCTAATTTTTTAGTCGGAATTTCATTATCACCAGAAATAATATAAGTTGCTTTAATATTTTTACGACGTTTCAGGTTAGCAATAACCATCTTTGCTTCTGCACGTACTGTCGGTAATAATTCAATTGCACCAATAACTTGGTTATCAACAGCAATCATTACTAAAGTATATCCTTCTTTATTACTTAGTTTTTGTTGTTGTTTAAGACTAGCTGGAACTTCCATATCGACCATTTCAATAAAGCGTTCGCTACCAACATGCACAGTTTTTCCAGCCACACCAACAATTAACCCATAACCTATCTTATATTCACTTTCTTCTATAGGTTGTAATTGAATATTACGATTTTCAGCTTCTTGTTTGATAGCTTTAGCTAATGGATGAGTTTGTTTACATTCTGCTGACGCTGCATAAGTTAGTATTTCATTTTCATTATAACTAGCACAACAATGAATAATTCCTACATGAGGTTGTTCTTCAGTCAGAGTACCAGTTTTATCAAAAATAATAGTATCCACTTGTTGTAGCAATTCAAAAGAACGTCCGTCTTTAATAAGAATACCTTGTTGAGAGGCTAAATTGAGATAATTTAAAATGGTAGCAGGAGCAATACCCATCATTTTATTTTTAGGATGCGTATAAATAATAGCTATCGCACTGTTAAAACCTAATATTGGGAGTGCAATCCCTCCAGCAATCAGAGCTGGTTTAACCAATTTATCTGAGAGTGTCTTAGCTCGTAATTGGGTGGTTGATTTAAAATCAACGGTATTATTTAAGATATTAGTTATTTTGGATGCGGTACATTCTTTACCAGTTTTTTCTACTTTAATATAAATTTTTCCGGATAAAATTATTGTTGCAGCAAATACTTCCGCCCCAATTTCCTTTTCAGTAGGTACTGCTTCTCCAGTCAAAATATGTTGATCAATATTTGCAATACCTTCAACTATTGTGCCATCTGCAGGAATTATTTCACCAGCATGAACTATTACAATATCATCAGTTTTTAATTCACTAAATGGAATCTTAGTTTCAATATTATTAACCACTAGCCAGACAAAACTTGGTTGTTGCTCAAATATATCAACTAATGCTTGTTTAGAAGTTTGAGTTACTAAAGCCATTAGCTTCATCGCTAATCGAATCAAAACTAAAATCAATGCTGCGGCAAAATAACTTCCCAACATGATACAACCAGCAATAGTAATACTCATCAAAGTGCTAACATTTACTTCACCTTGCTTGAATAGTTCATAACTTTTTTCAAAGATATCCTTACTAGCATATAAAATAAAAGGAATACTAAATAAAGCAATTAGTGGGTAAACAAATCCAATAGTAGATAGGGAAAATGCTGACAAAGCAATTTTCATTTCATGCTTATTTTCGGGTTTAGCATTTTCTTGTAATTGCTGATCTTGTTCTTTAAATAATTGAGTTACTTTATCTTCCATAGCTGTTTTAGAAGACACTGTAATGACCTTTCCCTTATTATTTTTTTTTGAGTTTCTAAAACCAGTATATACAAGCGTACCTAATGCTAACGTTTCAATAATCATGTTATTTCTCAATATTTAAACGGGATGGTGTTTCAATATAGCCAATTTTTTGAAAATAGGAAAAATAAGTAGAAAGTAGTTTTGCATCCAAAGATGGACAAGTAATTGAACTATTAATTAACCCATTAGATGTATTATAAAAATCTTTAAACAGTGGTTTATTATCAGAAAAAAATGCCGATAACTTCATCATTAATAATAACTTTGAATATAATTTATTTTTAGGTTCTTGAGAAGTATAATTTTTTAATTCAGCTATCCATTCATCACTACTAATTTTCTCAACGGAATATCCCAAAGTATGAATATAATCAAACAGCTGTTGCCAACTAATAGAATAGTTGTTTAATAAATGAAAAGCTTTTCCAGAATCTTGCTGAGATAAATGAATGATTGCTTTACTAATATAATCTACTGGTACAAAATTAATTTTTATATCTAGTTCCGGAAACTTTTTCATTTGAGTACAGCCTTTGATTAAAAGACATAATAGATCATTAAGATTATTAAATATCCCAGTTTTACTATGTCCTAAAATTCTACCAACTCGGTAAATATTTACAGGTAATCCACGCTTTTGAGCTTTAATAACTAACTGTTCTGCAACCCATTTAGTTTGTCGATAGCCACCTTTTAGAGTATTACCATCTGGGCTATCAATTTCTGAAATCTCTTTTTGACAATGAACTTGACTGAAAAAAACAGCTATTGTAGAAATAAAATGTACTGGTTTAATTTGGATTAAACTTGCTAAACGCAAGACTTCTTGAGTACCAAGTACATTCGGATTTTTTAATGCAGAATAAGGCCGAGCTACATTAACTTGAGCTCCACTGTGATAAATAATATCAATTTGGGCTGCTAATTTGTTAAATTCCTGTTCAGAAAGTCCAAACAAAGGCTTAGTTAAATCACCATTAATTGGAATAATACGAGAGCTATATGATTCACGCCATAATGAATAAAGTTGCAAATGTTTTTTTAGACGTTGCATACCATCTTCATGAATGCTATAACGAACTAAGCAATGAATATCAGCTTTGGTGGTTTGCATTAATTCGTGTAGTAAATAAGCACCAAGAAAACCAGTAGCACCAGTCAAAAAAACTGCATTTGGAGTTGCCCAATTTTTAGCTAGAGGAGCTTTAAATTGAATGGTGTCATCTAAAATTGATTCTGTGATTAAATCTATCATTATTATATTTGGTATCCTATTTCTTGACAAAGTGGTTTACAATAATTAATTTGGTCTATTCTGAATGATTGTGCATTAGGATCAACAATTTCAGTTAGTTTAGCAATGGAAATTTTACGATCTAAATTTAAGTATGATACTATATTTTCTACAACCTGTTTTTGCTGTTCAATATACCTACCATTTTGTTCATCAACTAAAAATCTTAAAAACATACTGATAAGTAATTTGGATCATTTTTCCAAGCTAATAACGAATTTACTAGCTGTCTTGTGGTATCAATTCCATTATATCCTTTAATTAATCTTTGCTTCCAATTTATCAGCCATCCAATCACCCATAGTTGGTAATACTTCATTGAAACGACTAACACAAATATGTTCAGCACCTTCAACTACCCATAAACGAGTTTCTCCTACTGCCAATGTTTGCATTTGTTCAACTTGTTGCATTGTAACGCTATTATCTTCACCACCATGAATAATAAAAAGTGGCTGTTTTATGGTATTTGGTAAATTATTTAGAGTTATAGATGTATCAGGTGCGACCAATTCTTCAAAATTATTTAACCTAAATTTATGAGCCATAATTTTCTGATCTTTAATTGGTAAGTCAACAAATGTAGTGCCATCAAAAAACCCACTAAGACTAATACAAGCCGCAATTCTATGATCCATTACTGTAGAACGAACAGCAAGATAACCTCCTAAACAAAATCCAAACACACCAATTTTATCAGTTAAACCTTCTTGTTGTAAAACAAAATCAATAACAGCAGAAACTGCTATTTCAAAGTCAATTATCATCGGTATGGTATTTTCAATTTCACCCATACCAGGTCCATCAAAATAGATAACTGACATTCCTCGTTGCAGAAAAGTCTCAGCTAATTTATGTAATTCAACTTCCTTCGATGATTCCATTCCTCCAATCAAGATTACACAAGGAGCTCCTGGCTGAAAGATACGCAAATAACCAGGTAATGAGGTATCTTCAAAAGGTATTGTAATTTTTTGACATTTTGGTTGTAATAAAGGCAGTAAGTTATGGTAAGCTTGATACGAATTAGCTATATATTCTGCTTGTTTTTTATCATTACAGTAACGTTGAGCAAAATGATAGTAAGCAGCTGTAGTTTGCCATAATTGCATTGCAGATAACCAATGTTCGTCATCCCAAGCTTTTTGTGCGACATTATTATAATTTTCTGCCATCTGAGCCAAAAGATGACTCCATGATGATAAATTATGAGATGATTGTTCTGCTTGATATAAATCATTAAAGCTAATACCATAGTAAGCAGCTCTAATATATAATAAGTTTACATTATGAGTACGTTTTTTCATGGTAATCAACATAGCGACTTTTCCCAATTTATGCTGAAGTTTGGTGGTTGTTTGATTTTCAACTTTATCATATATTACTTTGGTTAATAGATTTAGACTGCTAAAATTTTCTGGAGTTAAATCATCTTCAGAAAACTAAATGTTAAATTGTTTTTCTAGCAAAGAAAGCAAGTTAACAATAGTAATTGAATCAATTCCTAATCCATCCTTAAACAAAGAAGCATTTGCATCAATTTCTTCTTTAGATTGACATCCAATTTTTCGGAAGCAATAGTTTTTAACTGGTATAATAAATCATATCTTACTTTTTAGTCATCGAGATTGATAAATTTTTGCCGATCAACTTTACCATTTGTAATATGGCCTCTTAAGGAGAGCTATGATTGAAGTTTTTAGCTTGGTTGATTAAATTCATAAAAATATTTTGATAATACAATATATTGCTTTGATGATAAAATCTTAAAATTTATTATTTCCCTATTATAATATAATTTTACATTATGCTCAACTTTTGATATTGGATTTTTTAAATCCCTTCATTATTTTATCTAAAAATTATCCAGTTTTTTTAATTAATAGTAAGATTCCTATAAAAACGCACCAATTCCTTTAACCAGAAAGCAAGCGTAGGATGTAATGAACGAAGGGAATTGCATCAATTGTGTGGCAACATGGTTGATACGGTTCGTTTCACCACATTTTACATTGTAGGTTACGAGTTATTTAAGTGAATTTTAATAAAAAACTATATGTATTTTTAAAAGATTATGGAATTATTCATCAATGGCGTGGAGATGTTGTTTTTGGAACACCAGTTATATTAGATAATCAGCTTGATCATATATTAATTCAGCAGTTTACAAGAGATGATATAAAAGTTCCAGTGATAGACAGCAATAATGAATTGTTGATAAGAGAAGTGAGTAAGTGTAGAAAATTACATGGTCGTGAATTAATTTCTAATCTAAAACAAGTTCTTATAATAAATGCAACATTTTTAGGTAGAGCGGGCTGGATTCATTTGACCCAATGGGAGCATGTTGTGGACATTTGGTATTTTATGGAAACTTATCTGCATATTTAGCGTTTATTCCTGAGTCTTTTCGTGAAGAGGAATTCGTCAGTATTTATGATATTGCTCAAACTGTTAGTAAACCTATATATATTCAGAAAGATGGCAAAAAGTATAGAATCAATTAAGCCCTAACAAAAGCATTCAACTCAAACATTGATACAAAACGCCGGTTAATGCTGGCGTTAGCAGGTCAGCTCGTTTACATATTGCTTACCTGCTAACTAATTCTTGCACCTGACCTTAAGACAGGAGGTGAAGAGTAGTGTTATACTGATGAAACGTTTCACTCTTGCTACGCTTTTCCAAGTCGGGTCGGGTTACTCAGAATAACTAGTCGTTGAAGCGGATACTTTATGTCTATGTTTAGTGCCGCTTAACATAGATGTTAGGTTTGATACATTCGTCATTTGTACAGAATTTCACTTTCTAAAACACTAAAATTCTTGCAACAGAGCATAGCAGACCTATTGGCGAAGCTGATAATTCGTACATGAAGTCATACATATTGATTTGTTTAACAAAAAGGAAATAGAATGAGTAAATTAACACTAGGAGTCATTGGGACTTCAAAAAAAGAAAATGAGCGACGGGTTCCAATTCACCCAGAGCATTTGCCTCGTCTTCCTG
>DAOUSL010000225.1 GCA_030627235.1 Thioploca sp. | reverse complement strand
TTAAATTAATATCCGTCAAGCAGAGCTTGAAGGTAGGCGTTCCCAAGCTGGAGTTTGGGAACGAGAAATTATCACTTTTTTGAGTGCGAGTTAATCATACAAACGAGAAAACTTATTCTGTAAGCTTAATAATAAATGAATCACCATTACCAGAATAAATATTTTCTTCTCCTTCAAAAATAGGACTATTTGTTTTTCCAATTAAATATATTTGATTATTTATAACCGCTATTGACTTAACTTTATCATGACGAGATCCTCCTAACCTAATACTCCATTCATCCCCATCCATAGTTAGTTTTGTTAAAAATATATCAGTTCCGCCTAACTGATGAGTTCCTTCATAAACATTATCATTATAACCGTGAGTAAAGTAACCATAAATATTACCATTTGAAGTTAAATATACGTTTGATAAAAATCTATGAAGAAGAGGAGAGCCTATAGGTTTTATCCATTGTTTTTCACCCAAAGTATTAAGTTTTATGCCAAAGTATTGAAAATAAGAATGAAGTCCATTAGGAGAAACAGTATATCCTTCAAAGATATTACTAGACCCTCTATAGGAAAAAATAACAAAGATATTATTATCATGGTCAATATTCAATTGATGACCACCTTCAGAACCCTTACTACCTAATAAAATATTGTCCCATAATTTATTTCCATTGTTATCATATTTAACGATAAACATATCACTATTACCTTGCGTATCATCATTATGATACAAATAAGTAGAACCAGTGATGTAAACATTGCCTAAATTATCTATTTTTATATCCTTTGATGAATCAATGCCAGTATTTCCATATAATTGACTCCAACGTTTATTACCATTTGGATCATAACTCATTATAAAAGCATCATCTGAACCATAAGAGCTTATCCCATCAAAAATTTTATTACGAGTCGTGCCCGTTATAAACACGTTACCATTAATATCTGTTGTTATAGCACTTGGATCAACTCTTTCATCATAATTAAATAACTCACTCCATAACTTATTGCCATTACTATCAAACTTAAGAATAAACATATCAACCTCATTCTTATTTTTATGTCCATCAAATTTTTCTTCAGAACGACTAACAGCAGCAAGAGCAGTAATAAAAATATTTCCTTTATTATCAATAGTTATTATATTGCGGCTAATAAGTCTACCTATTACTGTACGTTCCCACTGTAATAGCCCACTTTCGCTAAATTTTTTAATAAATACTTGAGATTTTTCAATCTCTTTATTGAAGGATTTACCTATGACATAAATATTATTATTTTTATCTATTTCTATTGCGTCAGCTTCACTATATTCGATTCCTAGTAACTTTACCCAATCTTTAGCAGGTTTATCTTTCACAATGTTTTCTGTAGGCGTAACAGAAACAATATTAGATTGCTCACTCTCCCCTCCACCAATATCTTCACTTGTAGTCGCTAGATAATAAGTTGTCCCATTTGTTAATCCTCTCACTGTATAAGGACTTATTGCATTTTCTATTTTTTGATAGCCTTCTGAACCATCGGGTGTAGTGGCATAATAAAGGTTATAAATTGCCGCACCATCTATAGCCCCCCATGTTGCAATGGCTTGCGTGTTGCCTGCTACAACATTAAGCGTTATTAAGCTTTCCTTTGGATTGCTATCCTGTCTAAATTCTTCAAGATTTGATAACCCATCATTATCTGAATCAATATTAGCATCTGCCGCATCATACTCATCTAAACTGTAACGTATTTCCCATCTATCAGCTATTCCATCTTCATCACTATCAAATTGATAACGCTCATCTTCTGGAAAATCATCAAAAATATCAGCCATTCCATCTTTATCTGAGTCTTTATCTGAGTCTTTAAGTATTAATAAAGATTTTGTTGTTTCTGCCATTTTAGATACGTCAAGATAAATTAAAGGCGCATCTTGATTATCTCGAATATAACTTTGAGTCCAATTTAAAACTCTCCTAACGCTTTTACCTGTTTTTTGAATATAGGTATCAATTATTTCGTTATAAATAAAAACTTTTACCATCGCCAAGTTTACGTTAGCAGGGATAGAATAACTCTTAACAGGCATACCTGATGTTGGTAAATTAAATATTTCTATTGGTATTGTTTTATATAATTTACCATTAAGAGGGTATTCTAAAACCATCCACAACCCTTTTGGTGCAACCTCATTCCAATTACTTGAAGCTCTAAAGGTGAGTTGTAATTCTGAATCTAAACCATTAACGCCTTTAAAATATTTTGCATCAGCCTGTAACCTGTCTGCGTAAGAAGTGAAATCAGGCAAGACATACATGTTTATCGTGTTAGTAAATACCTTTTTTTCTTGACTTGTTTTAAACGATATATGCGTATAATCCGAATAAATTCCTGGAGTAACATGAGATAATGGGTAATCACTTCCATTACCTGTTTCATTTTTATAAAATGCAGTAAAATCTAATGTTTCGTAATCCCCAATTTTAGTATTCAATACAGACTTTTGAACTGGGTTATTAGTATGTGTATTGACAATGGCATTAGTAAACCACAAAAAAGTATTATCTAAAGACTTGTTTACAAAATTTGAATTAAATGCAGTTTTTAAGGTTCGCTGTCCTAATAAAACAGGTTGTGTCGAACTCCCTAAAGGAAACTGCTTTACATGCCATAGCATATTGATCTTCTTATTCTCCATTAAATTTGTGACTTGCGATTTATCATCTTTTTTAAAAGCCGTTTGATTTTCTAAGCTGGATTTAAAGCCACTCATCACTAAAAAGTGATTATCTTCTGCCCCTGTTCCTAATGCAAATAGCTTTTCATCATTTCTACTCCAAATAGTTTTCCCCACTTTATGACCGCCAGGAATTGATTTGTCTATTAATTTATTATTAGCACTAGGAATATTCAAATAACGAATTGCTTTCAAATCAGGAAGTGTATGAGTTACATCAAGTAATTTATCTGTCTTTTTCATCGAAAGACGGACTAAAGTTGGATCAGTTAGCCAGTCATAAATCATTGCGCCTGCTTTATTTCCTGTCATTAATAAATCAAAATATTTAGCAGGCGTTACGTTTTTTATTAAATTAAAAACGGACTGATTAATAGAGGTATTAGCAGACATAGCCGCATCAACAAGAATTCCATAAACAACATCTTGTGCAGAAATTTTCTTAATATTATCAGCAAATTTGGTAAAAGAAGTCCATGTTTTTAAAGTTTCTTTAACAGAATGAAGATAAATATTCAATAATCGTTTAGGGTCAATAGCACCTTTTTTTGTTGCAAGGCTAAAATATTCTTTAAACTGCTTTTCTTTGGTTTTACTTTTTAATAATAATCCTCTGGCTAATTTATAAGCGACCAATTGATCTATTTCCTTCCCAGTTCCTTTTTTTATGATAGGTTGTATAATTAGTTTAGATAATAATACAGCCTTTAGAAAACGATAAAAGCCTCTTTTCCTTTTAGCTTGTTTCTTTCCTCGTGCATTTTTAGATAGCATTTTTGTAAATTCTACAATAGCGTTTTTACTTTCTCTTCGATAGTCTTTTGCCGTATAAGTGGTCTCATCTGGTTCACTAGAAAGAGCAAGAGTATTACTATAAATTTTTTCTAGGATGTTTTTAGTTTTCACAACGTTACTAAAACTTGTTTTACATGCGACATCTTTTCCACAACTTAAATCTGCTGTTAATAATGCAACATCCAAGAATACTGAAATTATTTGAGCCTTATCTTCATTATTTTTTTTAAACTCAGTTACTTTATTAGCAAAGCCATTGACTGTTTTTATAACTTTCTTAGGAGAAATTGATTTTAACAACCCTTCTGCCATAGGAGCCGCTTCAAGAACAACTTGAACAACACTCAACATATTCATTACTTGAGGCGCATCAACCCAGCTTTCAGGATTATTTCTATAAAGTACCGTATTAATAGTTTCTCCTTGATTAATTTTAGTATCAATATCATCTAAACCAAGCTTTGTAATGACAGCACCATCAATAGGTAAAGCTATATCTTGAATAAAATTGAAATCCTCCTTTGTAACAAAACCTACTTTCGGTGTAATTAAAGAAGTAGAACTCCAACCACTAAATCCACCTTTATTAAAGTTTTCTTCACTTTGAATGCCATACCAAAGACTAGAACGACTATAAACACTTAATTCGTCTAAAGATGAGTCATAACCAAGATCCATACCATTAAAAACTGGAAAGGTAGATTTTTTTGTTACTCCTTGTCTTAATTGTCTTATTTTAGATCTTAAAACACCACCACTACGAATGATTTGTTCTGAATTAAGTTGATCTTGACTTAACTCACCTAAACTAATGACTAATTCATCTAATAATTCTGGGTTTTGTTCAGTTGACTCTGAAATAATTTTTTCATACTCTACTTTTGCTTGTGAAAACTCATCATTACTAAGCAAAAAATTTGCAAGTTGCTCTTTTTCAGTCTCTGTTAAAAAAATTAATACAGGTTCTGAAATAAAAATCTTGGTTAATAGGGTTGTTTCTGTGTTTAGTATATTTTTCCATTTACCAACGTTAAAACTTTGGTAAATTGTACGTTGTATAATGTCATCCTTTATTTCAGTAATATCACTAAAATCTTGTATTTCAACATAAGCAACATCCGATAAACGTCCTTGACTGGTAACATTATCACTTACCTCACCTGTTTCCATAGAATACAGACTACGTTTTAACTTTGTTCCTTCTGGTAAAGCTAATTTTCCTGAAAAATTTTGCGTTTGCGCTTCAATTGGTGCAACAATTTCATCAACGGTATAATTTCCTATTGTGATTGATTTGTTATTTAACATAACCTGTATGTAAGATGTCTCAACCGTAGAATTACCTGCAACCCTATATTTATAACGAAGCACACGATTAACTTCCCCAGTAGCAACTACGCTCCCATCAATCTTAACAACCCCTTTAAAACCGACTTTCGGCTTAACCACCACATTAATAGATTCCCCTACCGCCTTTGTCCGTACATCTTGAGTAGCAACCCCCGTAGGTGAAAGCGTTACAATCGTAATCGTTTCTGCAAACACCGCGCTTGAGAAAAAATACAGGAATAGCCAAACCACACTAAAATTTCTTATTTTCATAGCCCCACATCCTTAAAAATATAAAAAAGCTAACATTCAAAACAGCCTTCATTTTACAAATTACCTAAACCAACTCAGTCAATAATCTTGAACCCCTAACAACCCGCACAATTTCAATATTTTTATCAACAAG
>DAOUSL010000047.1 GCA_030627235.1 Thioploca sp. | reverse complement strand
CTTTACATCAATAACTGAACGTCTTATTAATTAGACATATACGGCTTACGAGTTGGAGTTTGGGAACAAATTTTATAAATGTAGGGTGGATAGAAGCGAAGCGTAAATCCACCACAACCAACCACAAATCCATATTTAAATTAATATTTATTGAATAAATTATTTGGTGATTGTTGGTTTATGGATTTTATGTAGGATTTCCGCTTCTATCCACCTTACATTATATAATATTGATAGATTTAATAATTCTGCATCAGTTTTTGAACAAGATTTGAAGGATTATTTTGTCTGAATCAGAATTTGCAGAATTTTAAAATTAACAGAATTAAAACCTAAAAAACCGCTTGTGCCTTTATTATGAAAATCCTATAATTCTGATTCAGACACAACCAAGTACAGCTAATTAACGAAATAAACTAATACTTCAAAATCAAAAAATTCGCTTATTTCGTCAATTCGTTATACTGATTGACCAAAACCAATTAACATAAGGAACTAAAAAATGTCTAAAGATTTATATATTATAAAAAAATTAGAGAAAAAGTTAGGGTAGTCCTAAAGAAAGTAGTGGTGCATAAAATCAAATAATATTAGCATTATAATGATGGATAAAAGAATCCCTACCCAAATAGCCCCAATATGATTTATCTCGTTCCAAACGGCTTCGTTGGGAATGCAGTCATCAACGCACTAGCGTTGTGGGACACAAAGTATCCCTGAATTACCAAATGTAAAAATTTTAATAAATATTGTTTGACGCTGGTGCGTCTTGACTGCATTCCCAACGAAGCCGTTGGGAACGAGGAAATCATCAGTACCGGATTATGGGTTAGTGTTCTAATCCCGAATGGATTTAATATGAATAGCCACCGATGAAATCGGTGGTTTGAGATTATTAAATAGTAAATGTAGACAAATTATCCATCAAATTATAACGATATTAAATAATTCTAAAATTACATTCTATCAACATCAGTTTTGACTATCAAATTTTATATATATATAGTAAAATTATAAAATAAATTTTTTGATAATTTTAAATCTCATACAAATATTTCACATAAATAATTTATCAATATTAAATAGATAAGATATAAATACTGAAATATTAAATCTAGTCAAAAAATATGCAAATAAAATTAAGAGTTTGGCGACAAAAAAATAGCAATATTGATGGTAAAATAGTAGAGTATACTGTTGATGATATCATTCCAGAGATGTCTTTTTTGGATATGCTAGATATTTTAAATGAAAATTTATTGAAAAAAGATGAAGAACCGGTTGCTTTTGATCATGATTGTCGAGAAGGAATTTGCGGGTCTTGTAGCCTTTATATAAATGGTAGACCACAAGGGCCAGAACAAGGAATTACTGCTTGCCAATTACATATGCGGTCTTTTAATGATGGAGATGTCGTTTATATAGAACCCTGGCGAGCAAAACCATTTCCAGTTATTAGAGATTTAATAGTTGATCGTTCAGCTTTTGATAGAATTATTCAATCAGGTGGTTACATATCGATTAATACTGGCTCTGCCCCAGATGCTAATACTATTCCTATTCAAGATGGGAAAGTAAAAGAAGCTTTTGAGGCTGCTGACTGTATTGGTTGTGGTTCTTGTGTAGCTGCTTGTAAAAATGGTTCAGCTATGTTATTTGTAGCAGCTAAAGTATCTCATTTGATTTTACTACCACAAGGTCAGCAAGAAAGAAAAGCTAGAGTTGAAAAAATGGTAGCTCAAATGGATATTGAAAAATTTGGATCTTGTTCAAATACTGGGGCTTGTGCTTTTGAATGCCCAAAAAATATCCCAATAAGTCACATTGCTCGTCTTAATAGAGAATTTTTATACGCTAAATTAACCTCTAACTTGACTTGATATTGTTAATCTTTATAAGATTATTAGTCTATTACAATTAAAGCTTTATAAATTTTGAGGAAATATAAATGATAAGTTGCACTACTAGATACTTAGTTTCATTATTACTAGGATTAAGTTTGACCTATGGAATAGCAAATGCTAATAGTATTGATGAGCTGTTTGTTGCAGAAGCCCCATCAGTCGATGAAGTTAATGCTGATATTGCTATTTATAAGCAAATTTTAGAAGATATTATCGATAAAAAAATACCTAAATCTTTGTTAAAAAATGCTGAATGTATTGTAGTAGCTAAAGTAAAAAAAGGTGGTTTTGTGGTTGCCATCCAAGCTGGAAAAGGCTTAATGACTATACGCAAAGGTTATAATTGGAGTAATCCATCATTAATAACCGTTTCTAGTGCAAGTTTAGGATTACAAGCTGGTTTAGAATCAAAAGATATAGTCTTAGTTTTTACCCGCAATGAATTAGCAAAAGATATTTTAAAAGCTAATTTAAAACTAGGAGCTGGATTAGATTTAACTATTGGCCCACTTGCTACTGATGTTGGCACTAAAGAAGTCTTCGATAAAGAAATTTATTATTATTCGGATGGAGTTGGCATATTTGCTGGTATATCTTTAAAAGGTTCATCAATGGCATCTGATGATCTTGCTAATGAAGGTTTATATGGTAAAAAAGTTACCTCTGATGATATATTCAGTGGTAGAGCTAGTACTACTGCAAATTCAGTTGTTAAATTAAAAGAAATGTTACAAGAAAAAGCTCCTAAATGAATGATGTATTACAGCAGTTAGCTCAAATATTAGAACAACGTAAGACAGCTGATCCAAATGAATCTTATGTTGCTAGCCTATATTCTGATGGTCTTGATAAAATTCTGAAAAAAGTTGGTGAAGAAGCTACTGAAACAGTTATTGCGGCTAAAAATGGTAGTGATAAAGAACTGATTTATGAAATGGCTGATTTATGGTTTCATACTTTAGTGTTATTAAGTCATCAAAATATAGAACCAAAAGTTATTTTAGATGAGCTAGAACGTCGTTTTGGTTTATCTGGATTGGAAGAGAAAGCTAGGAGGGGGAAATGAGTACAGATTGTTTATTTTGTAAGATTATTGCTGGAGAATTACCTTCTGAACAGGTCTATAGTGATGATAAAGTAGTAGTGTTCAAAGATATCGACCCTAAAGCTCCTATTCATTTATTGATTGTGCCACGTGTTCATATTATCAGTCTTAATGAAATTGATGATGATGCTTTAACAATACATATGATGCGATTATTACCAAAACTCGCTAAAGATCAAGGCTTAAACAATGGATTCCGGACTATAATTAATACTGGGCCAGCTGGTGGACAAATAGTTTTTCATATTCATATCCATTTATTGGGTGGTGGCAACTTAAGTGGAACTGGATTTGCCATGTAAGCTAAATTTTCGTTCTTAGCACAAGATGTTAAGGACGGATGATTAAGTATTCATACAGATTTGGTTCTCATTTTTTTCATTTGTTCAAAACTATCGTGGCTTCATAAAAATCCAAAACTTGTTCTATATACTCATATTGAGCGGGTATAAATAGTATTTACTTGCTAAAAAGTGTTTTTTAATCAACTACTGCAATAAAAATAAAGTATTTCAATTAGTTGTATGATATTACTTTATAATAAATATATTATAATGATAAAAAAATAAACGATGTTCAAAAAATTATTTTCTAAAATATTAATTTACTTATAAATCAATTATTTGATACCCATTCAATGTGAGTAATAATGTAATTATTAGTTGAAATAAGAAAATAGCCAATTTCTATTGAACTTCAAATTTAGATAATGTATTTTATTAAATGACATCACAATTTATTAGTTAATAATATTGCATCTAACAATACCTTCGCCAATGCAAGAATTTGTTGTTTTGGGAATGAGGTACTGAAGCATAAATTATCGTATATTATAACGTAGAGACAAGGCATGCCTTGTCTCTACAATTTAGATTCCAAAAAATAATAAAACTTATGCTTCAGTACTTATCATGGTGGCGAAGGTATTAATCTAAGAAAATACATTTATGGTAAATAATTTAATTAAAACAGGTTATATATACATATTAACTAATTCTGCTTATAAAAAGAATTTTTTGAAGATAGGCATGACTACACGAACTCCGGAAAAAAGAGCAAATGAAATATCCAGTTCTACAGGTGTTCCAGAAAAATTTAGAGTTGCTTATAAAAGGATAGTTCCAGACTGTCGTAAGGCAGAAAAGTTAATTCATAATAAACTTGATAAATTTAGAAATTCAAATAATCGTGAATTTTTTGTACTTCCTTTAGAAAAAGCAGAGAAAATTATAAATGATATTTGTAATGAATTAGAAAATATACAACTAGATAAAAGCCATAATGTTGTTCCATGCGTAAAATATGAGCAAATAGATACGCAAGTTAAAAAGAATAACAGTAAAAAGAAAGACAACAGAATATATTATGCTTTTTTTATAATTTCAATAATATTATTAAGTGAAGATGGAGCTATATCTTACTTATGGACTTTTTTATTTTTTATAATACCAATATACCTATTATATGTCATTGTTTCACGTGTAAAATATAAGCAAATATATACGCAAGTTAAAAAGAGTAACAATCAAAAGAAAGACAACAGAATATATTATATATTTTTTATGATTATAATTTCAATTACAATGATACTTTTAGGTGAAGATGGAGCTATATCTTACTTAGGTGCTTTTTTATTTTTTATAATGCCAATATACCTATTATATGTCATTGCTTATCGTATAAAAAAAGTTATTAAACGAAAATTTAACTCATAACCCATTTCCTGCAATTGCAAACCTAACTTTATATGAACCACCGTATAAGGAGCTATCAATAATTAAAAACCATGTACTCTTGGCAACAAATATTAATATTATTTCTAAATACCAGTTTGGTAACACACTGTTCTAAAAATATTCATCTCTGTCAACGGTAAACAACGCCGAGATTACTTTGCCACTATCTTGAAAACTTTAATAAAAATCCACAATAGTTTTGAAGTTGATAAATTAGAAATAAATGAAAGAGTTTGCTTGCCAGATAATTCAAACGTAACAGTAAATTTGCAACATTTATATAAATTAGAACATATTGGCCAATCAGAAATATGGCAATATGTGATTTATGAAAGACTCCCACTTTCCAAATAAGAAAATGCTATACTGTAAGTCTGACAATTTATAAAAATTACCATTTTGAACTAGATATTTGATAAAATAGACGTAAAAAGTAATGTAGGATGAAAAATAAAATTACCAACCTACTTTATAGCAATTCTTAATGTTATAATGCTTAATTCTTAATTCTTAATTAACTGCAACGGAAAATCATTATGATGGGTATAAGTATTTGGCAATTATTGATAATTTTAGTAATTGTAGTAGTTTTATTTGGTACTAAAAAGTTAAGAAATATTGGTGGAGATTTAGGTGGTGCGATTAAAAATTTCCGGCAATCGATGAAAGAGGGTGAATTAGAAGCAGAAGAAACCGCTAAACCTGAACAACCTGCTCCATCTCAGTCACAATCTCAATCACAAGTGACTAAAAATGAGAATGGTAAAATTATTGAAGGCCAAGTAACAGATAAACAAACTACTAAAATATAATGTTTGATATAGGATTTTTGGAAATTTGTCTAATTGCTGTTATTGCATTATTAGTAATTGGACCAGATAAATTGCCGGGAGCTGCACGTACCGCCGGATTATGGATTGGTCGAATTCGTAATTTTATTTCTACAGTGAAACAAGATGTAGATCGAGAATTAAAGTTACAAGAAATGCAAGAAGCAATTAAACATAGTGAACAACATGTGCATCAAATTGTTGAGGATATGGGAACTGGTATGGAAAAATTGAATCAACCAATTACTGACCCATTCGATAATGAATATTCTAGCAAAAATTCAGCGGATAATGAGAGCAAAGAAGTGGAAACTAAACCACTAGATAATCCAGATTCTAATAAAATTTCACCCGACAATCCAGCTAAAACTCCAAGTTAAATTATGTCAGAGACTTCTACCACCAAAGAAATGCCATTTGTCCAGCATTTGTTGGAGTTGCGTGATCGTTTATTGAAAATAATCGCTTCTGTAGCAATATTTTTGTTAATATTAATGCCATTTGCCAATGATTTATTTCATTTACTGGCTAGTCCTTTGTTAGCAAAGCTACCAGAAGGTACGCAAATGATAGCGATTGATGTGGCATCCCCATTTTTTACTCCTTTTAAATTAACCTTAGTACTTTCCATTTTTTTATCTATGCCAGTGATTCTCTATCATTTATGGGCTTTTGTAGCTCCTGGTTTGTATGATAATGAAAAATCTTTGGTAATGCCATTAATGGTATCCAGCACTACATTGTTTTATTTAGGAATGTTATTTGCCTATTATGTGGTATTTCCGTTGATATTTAGCTTCATGGTTAGCATGACTCCAGAAGGGGTAGAAATGAGTACCGATATCAGTCGGTATTTGGATTTTGTGTTGAAGTTATTGTTTGCATTCGGAATTGCATTTCAAGTTCCAATAGCTACCATTTTATTGGTACGAGTGGGAATTGTTACTCCAGAATCACTTGCCGATAAACGACCTTATATAATTGTTGGTGCATTTATCGTTGGCATGTTAATGACACCACCTGATATGATTTCTCAAACTTTATTAGCAGTACCAATTTGGTTGCTATTTGAGTTAGGTTTATTTATCTCTCGGTCAATGGCTGCTAAAAAAAGAGAAGCGGATGATTCTGTGGAAGATGAACCAAATTTAGCTCTTAGTAAAGATGAATTGGAAAAAGAAATAGCTAAGATTGAAGATAAAAGAGATTAACATTACCTGAGTTTATAGGAAATATATGGTTTTAAGTTTAAATGCTTAGATTATAGTTAGACATCATTTCCTAAATAAGGAAAATATCTAAGTATGATTGTATTACGAACTTTTTGTAGGATGTAATGAGTTTACGAATTACATCTTGATGCAATTCACTTCGTTCATTGCATCCTACAGCTATCCTTATTTAGGTAAGATGTCTATTCTTTTGAGAATATGATGGGCAATGGAAATAATCTTACTTATCATTATAACTTAATGTTATATAGGAAATTTTTAAAATAGATTTTATGTGAAATACAATTTTGCTTAATTTAGAATTGTTTTGCCTAATTAAATAGTATAATATTATTTATGCAAGTATTACAGTAAATTCATAATTTAAATTCGAGATTATTATAATGAAAATTCGGTTTGTAAATATGCTTACCATATTATTATTACTAACTTTTCCCATGCGATCTATGGGGTGGTGGTGGGATAATGATGTTGAACCTGAAGCTCCGGCTAGTACTAATTCTGAAAGTTTGTGGGATTCTGTGTTAGGTCATGCAAAAGAACTGACTGACAAAACAATAGAAGAAACAGATAGACTATCTTCTAAAGTGATTGAACAAACTAAGGAACTTACTAATAACACTAAAGATTTAGTATCAGAAAAATTTGGAAATAGTACAGAAAAGCTTAAGTATTATCAAGGAGTAATGAAAGAAGCAGGATTCAAATATTCTGGACTAACCGTTAATGTTGGCTTGTTACCAGGCCCTGATTTTTATTTTGTTCGTGAAGCTCAATTAACTAAAGAACAACAGGATGCTCTGCTGGAAAAATATAAGGATGAAACAATATCCAGTTTTTTGTTGAAAACTATATTTGATACGCCTGACACCCTATTTCTCTCTAACCATATAGTGGAAGAAGTAACAATAACATTTGTTGCTATTCCTCCTAAAATGTCAATCACTTTGATTCCTATTGAAGAATCTGGTATTGAAAGAACTAAAGATCATTTACTTTATCATAGAAAGAAATAGCATAGATTTGATAATATAATTGGTTTACGAATAACATTAATTACAACATTTATACTGAGAACAACTTATGAAACATGTACTTGTACTATTATTCTTATTTTTACCAACGATTGGATTAGCAAATGATATTTCAATTCAATCAAATGTAATTACTCTTAAAATAAAACATCGCATTAATAATGGTGATTTTTTACAGGTAGAAACTTTATCATTACCAGTTAAAAAGTTTAAAAATAAACCGTCATTATTATTGAAGTCGATTCAGGATAGTTTATCTAAGCATTTACAAGTTCTGCCAGTTAAAATAAATTCTGAATTAGAATTGTCGCTAGATGAAATAAAACTACCAACAATTCATATTGCAACCGATATTACTCAAAGTGGAAATGGTATCAGCGATGTAATATTACCGGCGTATAAATTTTCTTATAATGAGACTACATTTGTTTGGAATGGTTTAAAATCTCATTTAACTTTTAATAGTGACTTTGCCAATATTATAGCAGATACTAAGCTTGCAGAAATTACTATTACTAAACTTGCAAAAATTACTACTACTAAAATAGATAAATCATTTATATCTTTGGCTGGTATAGATATTTACAATGTATTTGATGCTGATTTACAACCAAGTACATTACAAATTAAGATTCCTTCTTTGCAAGCACAAGAAGATTCTAATACATTAAATTTACAAGATTTAATCGCTAAAATTGATATTAAAAAAATTGCTAGTGGTTTAGAAATAGGTGATTTAACTTTACAACTTAAACATATTGATTTTACTGAAAGTAGTGTTAAAACTAGTTTAAATAATTTGCATTTAGTTACTGATGCTCAAGAACAAGATGATCTAATTAGCTTTAATTTACAAACTAATATTGATCAAATAAAACTACCTGCGGATATAGGTTCAGGTTTAGGTAATATAGTTCAAACTGGGAATATTAGCTTACGCAATTTAGATATACCTTCTTTATTAGCTTTGCAGACAAAATTTCATAAGTTACATGATAATCCAATGGCAGCAATTATTATGCTTGGTGCATTGATGGAAGTTGCTCCTAAGGTTTTAGCTAAATCGCCAGAAATAAAGTTAAATCAATTATTAATAAAAACTGCCAAAGGTAACTTGCAAGGTGAATTTAGAATTGGTTTAGATGGGAACAAAGCTAATCAATTAACTATACCAGTTTTGTTCAACGCTTTAACAGCTGAAGGTAATTTCATCATTAGTAAAAAATTACTAGAACAAGCTATGATAAATCAATTCCAGCAAACATTAGATAATAAAAAAGCGGCTGAAAATGCTAAAGTTGCTGCCAAAGAACAAATTAAGACTTATTTAGCAAGTAAAATATTAGTTGAAATTGGTGATAATTATAAATTAATTGCTAACTTTAATGATGGTAAATTACTTATTAATGGGCAAGAAATATCGTTATCCGATTTAACTGATTAGTAACTTTGCAACATCGAACTCAGATTAATAATTAACATCGTTTCCTAAATAACGCAAGTAATATAGTTGTTTCGGGAATGGAACATAGCGGATTTCCCGAAACATTTTGAAATTGGCAAAGGTATTAGTTAATAAAGGAAATATTTATGACGTTTGAAATAATTAGTACTCCTGATGCTCCACAAGCAATAGGAACTTATTCGCAAGCTGTTAAAGCAGGTAACACTGTTTATTTATCAGGGCAAATACCCTTAATTCCAAATACTATGGAATTGAATGACGGTGATATGAAATCTCAAATTCATCAGGTGTTTGATAACTTACGGGCTGTTGCTCAAGCTGCTGGTGGTGATTTAGATAATATTGCTAAATTAAATATTTTTTTAACTGATTTAAGTAATTTTGCAATAGTTAATGAGATTATGGCTAAATATTTTCAACAACCTTATCCAGCTAGAGCTGTGGTTGGAGTGGCTAGTTTACCAAAAGGCGTACCTATAGAAATGGATGCCGTTTTAGTATTGTAATATTTCATATATGACTTACCATAATAACCTGTTAAATTATAAATGTTTGGCAGGTTTATAGCAATGATTAATTCCCAATTAATTATTTAATTATGATCTGTTCAATCGAAATATATTTTAGTATGAAAATTTTGATTTGTAGTGAGAAATTTAGGAATGGTGACAATAGATAGTTTGCATGGAGTTAATGCAAAAGTAATCGAACAATTAGACAAGCTTAACATACATACCATTTATGATATGTTATTTTATTTACCATTACGGTATGAAGACCGAACTAAAATTAAGCAATTAGCAGATTTGCAAGTTGGGGATAATACCATGGTTGAAGGAACTATCCAAGCAGCAGAAGTAAAATATGGCAAAAAACGTTCTTTAATCTGCATGTTAGAAGATGGAACTGGCACTATAGCTTTACGCTTTTTTCATTTCTATCCAGCACAACGTGAAGCGTTGAAACCAGGAACTAAATTAAGATGTTCTGGTGAAGTGCGACAAGGTTATCATTGTTTGGAATTAGTGCATCCTCAATATGAACCATTGGATTATTCTAATTTATCCCCCGATTTAGCAGAACATTTGACTCCTATATATCGTACTAACAGTAAATTAAGTCAAACAGTATTTTATTCTCTGATTGATCAAATATTTGCGAAATATGAAATTATTGATTATATTCCAGAGATTTTACGTTCTAAACTTAATTTATTGTCATTACAAGAAGCTGTCCAAATTTTACATCATCCCACACCCGAAATAGCTCCAAGCTTAACCGATGAAAACCATCCAGCCAGAATCCGATTAGCGTTTGAAGAATTGTTAGCTCATCATCTGAGTATATATAGTTTACGAGCTAATTCAAACAAACATAATGCTGCTAATTTGGATAATGCTGGAATATTAGTACAGGCTTTATTAGCTCAACTATCATTTAAACTAACTGCTGCTCAAGAATTGGTAATAACAGAGATAAACAGTGATTTACGTTCTACTAATCCAATGCAACGTTTATTGCAAGGTGATGTTGGTTCTGGTAAAACTATAGTTGCTGCTATCAGTGCTTTACAAGCCATTGAATCCGGTTATCAAGTTGCGGTTATGGCTCCTACAGAATTATTATCTGAACAACATACTCGGACTTTTACTCAGTGGTTAGAACCATTGGGAATTAAAGTTACTTGGTTAACTGGTAGTTTAACTAAGAAAAAACGAGAACAAACATTAGCAATCATATTAGCTGGACAAGTATCTTTAGTAATTGGTACTCATGCTTTGTTTCAGAAAGATGTTGAATTTCATAAATTGGGATTGGTAATAATTGATGAACAACATAGGTTTGGAGTACATCAACGATTAGCTTTACGCAATAAAGGTAACCAAGATGGAGTTTATCCACATCAATTGATCATGACCGCAACTCCAATTCCTCGCACTTTAGCTATGACTGCTTATGCTGATTTAGACACTTCTATTATTGATGAATTACCACCAGGTCGTACTCCAGTGACTACTGTTGTAATGCCTAATACCAGACGAAGTGAAGTGGTTGAACGTATTAAAAATGTTTGTACTAATGAAGCAAGACAAGCTTATTGGGTTTGTCCATTAATTGAAGAATCAGAAACTTTACAATTGCAAGCTGCTGAAGAAACTGCTACTAAACTGCAAGAGTCCTTACCAGAATTACAAATTGGATTAGTGCATGGCCGGATGAAATCCAAAGAAAAAGAACAGGTTATGGATGCTTTTATAACTAAAGAAATCCATTTATTAGTAGCTACGACAGTGATTGAAGTTGGAGTTGATATACCTAATTCTAGTTTAATGATTATCGAAAATGCAGAACGTTTAGGTTTGTCCCAGTTACATCAATTGAGAGGAAGAGTTGGGCGTGGTGCTATCCAAAGTTATTGTGTATTATTATATCAACAACCATTGTCTGAAGTTGCTAAATCACGTTTAGGCATTATTCGAGATAATCATGATGGATTTGTAATTGCCCAACATGATTTGGATATCCGAGGCCCAGGTGAAGTTCTAGGTACTAAACAAAAAGGGGTTATGAATTTACGAGTAGCTGATGTGCGTCGAGATAAGGATTTATTAAATGATGTAGTCGAAATTGGTAAAATTATTTTTAATGATTACCCTGAACAATGTCAAGCTTTAATAGAAAGATGGGTAAAAGAAAGCTTGCATTATGGAGAAGTGTAAAGCAAACCAGAAAAAGATGGTAAATTTTATCTCACATTTCCTATTTCTTAAAATTAACTAAATAACTTGTATAAATCTATTCTGATCACATAATAATTATGTTAAAAGATTCTCATTACTCATAAAACTCGACTATCAAGTTTTTTAACAGGAATTTGGCATTAAACAAGGATAAATCACTTGATGTTGAGACAAGGCATGCCTCTACAAGAAAACTTGATAGTAAAATTAATCAAAGATAGCTCATCACATAACCTATAATAACCTTAAATAATGTTCCGTCTAACTCAATATTTAACCGAATTGCTTAAACCATCTCCTATAACTAAAGTCCGTCAACCACCTGGACCAGTTGTGATTTGGAATTTAATTCGGCGTTGTAATTTAACCTGTAAACATTGTTACTCTATCTCAGCTGATACCAATTTTAAAGGTGAACTTTCCACGACAGAAATTTTTACTGTAATGGCTGATTTAAAATCATTCAAAGTTCCAGTATTAATTTTATCTGGTGGAGAACCATTATTACATCCTGATATTTTTGAAATTTCAGCTCGTGCTAAAGCAATGGGATTTTATGTTGGATTATCTAGTAATGGTACTTTGATTGATGCTTCTAACATTGAACAAATTGCTGCTATTGGCTATGATTATGTTGGAATTAGTTTGGATGGGCTACGTGATACTCATGATTACTTCCGTCGCCAACAAGGGGCTTTTGATAAGTCATTACAAGCATTGCGCTTATGTAAAGAGCATGGAATTAAAATAGGAATGCGATTTACTTTGACTCAAGATAATCAAGCAGAATTTCCCCAAATGTTACAATTGATGGAAGAGGAGAACGTTGATAAATTTTATTTATCCCATCTAAATTATGCTGGACGTGGTAATAAAAACCGGAAAGATGATGTTTTTCATCAAATGACTCGACAAGCAATGGATATTCTATTTGATACAGGTCTGAAAGCTTTACAAGCAGGCAAATCAAAAGAATTTGTTACTGGTAATAATGATGCTGATGGAGTGTATTTATTAACTTGGGCTAAACAACATTTTCCAGATAAAGTGGAACATTTACAACAAAAACTAATTCAATGGGGCGGCAATTCATCTGGAGTAAATGTAGCTAATATCGATAATTTAGGCCATGTACATCCAGATACTTTTTGGTGGAATTATTCTTTAGGAAATGTTAAACAACGTCCATTTTCTGAAATTTGGCCAGATGACTCAGACCCATTGATGGCTGGTTTAAAACAACATCCTCGTCCTCTTAAAGGTCGTTGTAAAGAATGTCATTATCAAAATATTTGTGGTGGTAATACACGAGTTCGAGCTTATCAATTAACCAATGATTTTTGGGCAGCAGACCCTGGTTGTTATTTAACTGATAAAGAAATTGGATTATAATATTCATCCTAAACCAGTTTTATCTTGTAACCTAGCCATTAATAATTTTTCTACTCCGCCTAATAATTGACAAATAGTATCTGGATTACTTAAGTCTATATTATCTTGATAAATATCTGTTGGTAAAGCATTTTTTAAAAATTTAAATTCTGTCAATAGAGTTTGTAGTTCTTCATCATTTTGAGGTAAATCGTGAAAGAACTTACTTAACTCTGCTAAAGGCCCTTCGTCTTGAGTTGAAATAGTATGAATAGCTTTAGTTTGAATATTAACTTTTTCTACCCAAATATTATCTAAACTAGCATCAGTAACCGTAGAACGAATTTCATTCATCCAGTATGTTGAATTGTTATGTAGATCATTATGAAATGTACATCTACCTTCAATTATAAAACGTAAAGCTAGGGGAATATTTACTCGTTGTACTAGTTCATTAACAGTTTCTCTTACTTTATCCACAATATCATCAATAACTTCCACATCACTGATATCTAAATGGATAACTTCCCAGCGTAATACATCAACTGGAACAAAACGTAAATTAATTGCTTCATTTTCCACTGTTACCAAAGTACAACCTTTAACTCCAGTTTCTCGAATATGCCTACCTTGCAAATTACCAGAAAAAACTATCCAAGGATTTTCATGTAAAATTTCACGTTTATGAACATGCCCTAAAGCCCAATAATCATAATCATGTGTTAGTAAATCAGACATAGTACAAGGAGCATATTTAGCATGACCAGGTCGACCATTTAAAGCTGTATGTAATAAACCAATATTAAAATATCCTGGAATTGCTTTAGGATAAGAGGTACTAAGATTATCAGTGACCGCTCTTTTTGCAAAACTTTGACCGTGAATTGCTACTTTTAACTGTTCTAGCTTATGCGTTTCTGGTTGTTTACTACTGAACTTAATTACATTATTTGGTAAGCGTAATTGCTTAGTGATTACACTATCAGCGTCATGATTTCCCAGCACAATAAAAACTGGAATATTAGCTTGATGCAAACGGCTCATCTGTTGATTGAAAAATAAACCAGTATTGTAATCTTTCCAATCAACATCGTATAAATCACCTGCTAGTAATACAAAATCTACTACTTCATTACAAGCAAAATCAATCAGCTTAATGAAAGCTCGCCTAGTTGCAGTTTGGATTTGTTTTATTGGAGCCCCATCATAACGTGATAATCCTCTTAATGGGCTGTCTAAATGAATATCTGCGGTATGAATGAATTTCATATTAAGCTATATAATTTATCAGTTAATTGTTTTTAATCTGTTGTTTTAATTCAGTAAGTATATTTTTAGCTTCGTCAAATTCAAAACTATCTATCTTTTCTTCTAATTGTAAATAAAGTTCTTGTAAGTCCTTATTTAGATGTTGTTTAATTTTTGGCATTAGATCAACAGCTCTAGAATTATATTCATTTAATAAATTATCCAATTCTGATAATAATGGTTCAAGAATTATAATATCAATTTCTATATCAGCAAATTCTGTTGTAGAATCATCAATTTTTAAAGTTAAAATAGTGGTTGTTACTTCTTTAACAGACATTTCAAATTTTGTCAATAATTCAGGAGTAATTATCTTTTTTGCTTTTAAATTAGCTTCTAAAGTTGTTGCTATCTCATATAGTTTATTAATACTAAGATTACCACTTATACCTCTAATAGAATGAACTATATATATTGCATCAGTAAACTTTTCTTCTGCTAATAAATTTCTAACTATTATTACTACGTCATGATATTTTTTATTAAAGTCTTGTAATAACTTGATATATAACTGATGGTTATGTTCTAATCTTTCTAAACCAGATTTTACATCTATACCTGGTAAATCAATTGGTAAAAAAGTTTCTTCTTCAATATTAGAACTAGGTAATAATTCTATATTAATGTTTGGTATCCATTTTACTAAAGTCCTAAATAATTCTTTTATATCAATTGGTTTGGCCAAATAATCATTCATACTAGCTTTTAGACATTTGTTTTTATCATCATTCATAACATTCGCTGTCATGGCAATAATTGGCAAAATAGTATATTGTTGTCTAATTAAACGAGTTGCCTCATAACCATCCATTTCTGGCATTTGAATATCCATTAATATGGCATCAAAGTCTACTTTAGAAACCATATCGACTGCTTCTTTACCATTATTTGCAATCATCACCATTATCCCTTTGCTTTCTAAAATTTTTCTAGCAAGTTGTTGATTGATTAGATTGTCTTCTACCAATAAGATTTTTACTTCTTTCATCATAATTATATTAGTTTTAGGTTCTTCTAACATTTGAATATTTTTAGTTTGAATACCAAATGTGATAATAAAATCAAAAGAGCTGCCTTTATTTAGCTGAGATTCTACCCAAATTTCTCCTCCCATCATAGTAACTAGACGTTTACAAATGGTCAATCCTAAGCCTGTACCACCAAATTTGCGGGTTGTAGAGCCATCAGCTTGAGTAAAAGCTCTAAATAAATGAGGAATTATATCTTGTGAAATACCAATACCAGTATCTTTAATTAAAAAATGTAATCTAATTTGTTTATTACCAAGAGCAACTAGCTTAACTCTGATAATAATTCCACCATCTTGAGTAAATTTAATAGCATTAGTGATAAGATTAGTGAGAATTTGGATTAAGCGTAACGGATCACCAATTAAGTTAGGGATGCCTTTATCAGTAATTATATCCAATGTAAGACCTTTTTCTTTAACTTGTATATTAAATAAGTCAGGTAATTTAGTTAAAATTTCATCCAAAGAAAAAGGGATGGCTTCTATATCTAATTTACCAGCTTCAATTTTAGAAAAATCCAGAATATCATTGATAATATTAAGTAAATCTTTAGATGATTCTTCTATATAATTTAAATATTTTGTTTGCTCTTCTGTTAATTTTGTATCTGCAATAAGTTGACTAAAACCCATTATAGCATTCATAGGAGTGCGAATTTCATGGCTCATATTAGCTACAAATTCACTTTTAAGTCGACTAGCCATTTCAGCAACTTTTTTAGCTTGTTTTAATTCATCTTCAATTTGTTTATGTTTACTGATATCACGAAGTATCTCTAATTTAGAAACGCTTCCATCCAGATTATTCATTGGAGTTCCGATTAAATCATAAGTTTTCTGATTTTTTTCTGAAAACCATTCCCAACGTACAGTTTTTCCGGAAAATATTTCCTCATTTTTACACCAAATACAAGCATCTTTATTAGCATTGAAATATTCGTAACAAGTTTTGCCTTCTGGAGAACCAAATTCTCTAAGAATTACTGGATTAACATATTGAATTTCATGTTGTTGATTTACAATGTAAACACCATCTTCCATAGTTTCTAAAATATTAGTAAGATTATCATGCTCAGAACGTAAGGCATTTTCCATTTGTTTTCGTACAGTAACATCTTGTAAAATACAATGAGATTGTAAAAAATCACCATTTTTATCCAATACAGAACTTCCACTTAATTCAATTGAAATTATATCTTTATTCTTGCAAATTATTTTAAATTGTACCCCATGAATTTCTCCTGTTGATTTTAGGAATGGGAAACTATATTTAAGTTGATCTATATTGGTAATAAAATCCCCAAACCAATGTCCAATTACTTCTTCTTTTTTATAACCGAACATTTTTAACCAAACTGGATTTATTGTAATAAATCGTCCATCAACATCCAATGATTGATAACCAAGTGGAGCTTCTTCATACAATAAGCGAAACTTTTCCTCACTAATTCTCAATGCACTTTCAGTCTGTTTTCTTTCCTCAATTTCTTGCAGTAGTTGAGCTTCATTTTTTCGTAAATCTTTAGTTCTAGTTGCAACTTCTAATTCTAAATTTTGATTATATTTTTTAAGTAAGCTTTCTACTTGTTTCCGTTCGGTAATATCTTGAAATACTGAAATCGCACAAACAATATTTCCATTAGCATCAAAAATCGGAGTTCCAAAAGATTCTAATGGGATAATTTTATCCTGATGATGAATTTCTACATTATCAATTTTTACACTATTACCTTTAAATGCTTGCACAATAGCTAATTCATTGTTTGGATATAATTGATTAGTACCAGCTAAATAGAGTTGATAAACTTTTGCAATATCTTCAATTTTTACTTTAGGAAAAATATCCTTACCAAGTAATTTTTTAGCTTTTTGATTTACATAATAAGGATTACCATCTTTATTGAGAACTCCCACAGCTATTGGTAAACCTTCTAACAGTTGTTTTAGTTTATTTTTATTTTCTATAGCAACTCGTAATGCTTCTTCTTTTAGTTGTAATATATGTAGATGAGTTTGAATTCTAGCTAGTAATTCTTTTTTAGAAACTGGCTTAGTCAAATAATCATTAGCTCCATTTTCTAACCCAATTACCAAATCATCTATTTGATTTTTAGCAGTTAATAAGATAATTGGTAGTTCGTCAGCTCTCCATTTTTCCCGAATTTTCTTAGTAACTTCATAACCATTCATTTGTGGCATCATTATGTCTAATAGTACTAAGCTTGGTTTATGTTTACTAATATATTCTAAGGCTTTAGAACCTGATTCTGCTTGTTGAGTAATATAATCATGTAGAATTAAATGATTAACAACTACTTGTCGATTGATTGGATCATCATCAACTACTAATATATATTTAGCATTTGTAGTAATGCAGTTAACAGTGGCTAATGAACTGATTGGATCATTATTTTCCAAATATTTTTGTGGTCTTAAAGTTGGAATTATTGTATTGCTATCAGTTCTCAATATGGATTGAACCGATGGAATAATAAAAGTAAATTCTGAACCTACATTAAGTTGTGATTTAACATTTATCGTACCATCATGTAATTCAACCAATTTTTTAGTAACTGCTAACCCTAAACCAGTACCACCATAAATTCTAGCTGTAGAACCATCTGCTTGTTCAAAAGCTACAAAAATTCGGTCTATTTTTTCTGGAATAATACCTATACCAGTATCTGCCACAGTAATTGCCACTGATGAATTAGAAGCATCTGTTAAAATTTTTGCTGATACTGTTATTGTGCCAGTATTCGTAAATTTTATTGCATTACCTAGTAAATTATATAAAATTTGTTGTAACCTATTTTCATCAACATCAACTGATATGGTATCAGGTTCGATAGCGTTGATAAGTTTTATTTTTTTATCAGCAATTAATGGTTGAGTGAGTTTTAATACTATATCGGTAATGGCATATATATTAACTGGTTTAATTTCTAAATTAATATGTTCTGTTTGGGAAAAATCTAAAATATCATTGACTAGATTAGCTAAACGTTGGCCGCTGTTGACAATCATGGTTAGATTAGTATGTAAATATTTATTAATTTTACCAGCAGAACCATCAATTAACGACTCTGCAATCCCAATAATACCATTTAAAGGAGTACGTAATTCATGAGAGGTATTAGCTAAAAATTCATCTTTCAATATATCTGTTGCTTTTAATTGTAAAGCTAGTTGTTTTTCGTATTCTAATTCACGTTGTTTAGCTATTAATTTAAGTTTTTGATATCGTACATAACTGATAATAATTGTTAAAATTATAATAATATAAAGTACATAAGCCCACCAAGTTTGCCAAGGTGGTGGTAGAATAGTTATTTTTAATTCATTACCTTGTTCGTTCCATAAACCGTCGTTATTACTACCTTTAATTTTAAAAATATATTTTCCATATGGAACATTAGTATAATAGGCATTACGCTGATTTCCTATATAATTCCAGTCTTGATCAAAACCTTCTAACTTGTAAGCATACTGATTTTTTTCTGCTTTTAAAAAATTTAATGTAGCTAATTCAAAGGAAAAGAAGGTTTGTTTGTAAGATAAAGTTAATTCTTTGGCTACATTGATATGTTGTTGTAAAGGAGAATCGCCACCTATTGTTAATGGTTGGTTAAAAACTGATAATTTGGTTATAACTACTGGTGGTATATAATAATTATCTTTAATTAAATTTGGATTAAACTGATTAAATCCGTTAATTCCACCAAATAGCATTTCACCATGACGATTTTTATAAAATGCCCCAGTATTAAATTCATTACTTTGCAATCCATCTGATACATCATAATTTTTAGATAAGCCAGTTTTGGGATTAAATTTGGCCAAACCTTGGTTAGTACTTAACCATAAATAGCCTTTTTCGTCTTCTAAAATTCCATAAACTGTATCATTTGGTAATGATTTTCTATAGGTAGTAAATTGCTTGCCATCAAATTTATTTAATCCACCAGTCAGAGTTCCAATCCATAAATTTCCGATTTTATCTTCATATATGGATAAAATATCATTATTACTTAAACTAGTTGGATTTTTCTTATCATGCTGATAACGAATAAATTTATCCTGTACTAACTTATTTAAGCCTCCACCCTGGGTACCAATCCATAAGCTATTTTTGCTGTCTTCGTAAATAACAGATATCTCTTTATGACTTAGACTATCTAAATTATTTGATTCATAATTATAACGTTCAAATTTATTATTTTTTTGATCAAATTTATTTAAACCATCACGAGTTCCAACCCATAGATTATTGGCATGATCTTCATGAATAGACAACACATAATCATCACTCAGACTTGTTAAATCATGTGGTATATTTTTAAAAGTAACAAATTTTTCTCTATCAAAACTATTTAAACCACCACCATATGTACCAATCCATAAAATTTTATTACTATCTTCATAAATTATTTGTATTTCATCACTACTTATACTGTTGGGATTTCGTGGATCATGTTGATAATGCGTCACTTTAGAGTTATTAAATTTATTTAATCCACCATATTCAGTTCCTATCCAAATAATATCTTCACTATCAACATAAATTGCAAAAACTTCATTATTATTCAAACTATTAGAATTATTTGGTTCATGTTTATAATGGATAAATTTTTCTTGTTCACAATTAAAATAACTTAAACCATTACCTTCAGTTCCAACCCAAATGGTGTTAGCTCGATCTTGATATAATGAGAAAATTAGATTCAAATCATTAAATTTATCTTGAAACTTAGTAAAAGAATTAGTTTCACGATTAAATAAATTCAGACCACCACCAGTTCCAATCCATAATCTATTTTTATGATCTTCAATAATATTCCAAACAGATCGGTGTCTTAAACTATTTTTATTGTCTGGATTATGAAAATAACTAGTAAATTTTTTCTGTTTTCTATCAAATATATGCAAACCATTTAAAGTACCAATCCATAAATTACCAGTATTATCTTCATAAATAGATGCTACATTATTACTCAAATTATAAGGATTTTTAGTATTTATTAAATAATGAGTAAACTTTTGTTCTTGATAGTTAAATTTATTAAGTCCACCACCATTTGTACCAATCCAAAGATTATTATTCTTATCTTGATAAATTGGCCAAATAGAATTATGGTTAATAGTCTGGGGATTTTTAGAATCATGCTGATAACGAGTAAATCGACCAGTTTCACGATCTAACTTATTAAGCCCACCACCATTAGTTCCAATCCATAAAAAACCTTGATTATCTTCATAAATTGACCAAACTTCATTGTGGCTTAAACTATATGGGTTTTTCGAATCATTTTGATAATGAATAAACTTATCATGTTCACGATCATACCGTTCTAACCCTTCACCAGTCCCAATCCAAAGTGTACCAGTACTATCTTCATAAATAGAAAAAATTTCGTTATGACTTAAACTATGAATATTTTGTGGATCATGTCGATAAACTATGAATTTATAACCATCATATTTATTTAAACCATCTTGAGTTCCAATCCAAATAAATCCCTGCTTGTCTTGTAAAATGGCATAAATTGTGCTTTGGGATAAACCAGCATCAATAGATAAATGCTTAAATTCCAGAGATCGAACTGATACAGATAAACCTAGTATTAATACAATAATAATATTTTTAATGTATATGTTCATATTGTTGTGTCATGGTATCTAACTGGAAATATCTCATTATCTAAATAGATATTCACAGGTAGCATTTTGAAGACTTCATAACGTCTAAAAGATTATAAATTATCTACCTTATTTAATAAAATCATTTGTAAACTCATAGACCTTTATGGAAAATTATTTATGTTATCTTTATATTCATTAGCACTTAGTTTAACTCTCAATCTAAGTGAATTAACTTCTATAAATATTACGGCATCAACAAACTTTTATCAAACTCAGCAAATACCATCTAAAAAGAAGGATTCTCGCAAACGTTCTAATTGTGATGCTTCTAATGATTCTTGTAAGTCAAAATGAGTATTTTACATCAAATCCTAGCATATCTCAAAAAATAGAATATATAGTTTTAATTATCTGTCTTTAGATTGTTTTATAAAAATTATATTCAACTATAGCTTTTTTATTTTACATCTTTCCTAAATAACGAAAATAATATAGCCATTTATGATTGTATTAACGAAGTGAAATTGACCAAATCTATAATACATATGGAATTTATGTAGGATGTAATGAGTTTACGAATTACATCTTGATGCAATTCACTTCGTTCATTGCATCCTACATTTATATAGTAATTATTTACAGTTTTTATTCTGTACAGAAAATTCACATTTAAAATAACAAGTATACTAAGCGAAGCTAAAAAATTTAATTTATTATTAAAATCAAATAAAGCAGGCTTAATATGTATATTGGTATTATTGCTGGTGAATTATCTGGTGATTTATTAGGAGCTGGACTGATTCGTCAACTTCGAGTTCACTATCCCACTGCCAAAATTGAAGGCATAGGTGGACCACAAATGATAGAAGCTGGATTTAATAGCATTTATCCTTTGGAAACTCTATCAGTTATGGGATTGGTTGAAGTTCTCAAGCATTATTCTAGTTTAAAGCAATGTCGTGACAATCTTCGTGACCATTTCATAAACCATAAACCTGATGTTTTCATTGGAATTGATGCACCTGATTTTAATCTTGGTTTGGAAAGAAGTTTAAAACAAGCTGGCATTCCCACTGTGCATTATGTCAGTCCGTCAGTTTGGGCATGGCGTGAATATAGATTACCTAAAATAGCCCAAGCTTGTAATTTAATGTTAACTTTATTTCCATTCGAAGCAATTTATTATAAAAAACATCAGATTCCAGTCAAGTTTGTGGGTCATTCCTTGGCAGATGAAATTCCGTTTCAAATTGATAAAGATGCTGCTAGAACTAAGTTAGGTTTATCGCCTGTTGGTACTAAAATAGCGTTATTGCCTGGTAGTCGTTATAATGAGGTAAGGCAATTAGTTAAGCCGTTTTTACTTACAGCTAATTGGTTATGGAATCAACGACCTGATTTACATTTTATAGTACCGTTGGCCAATCCTAATTTGCGTCAATTATTTTTACAATATTTGAATATAGTGCCAAATTTACCTTTAACTATATTGGATGGAAAAGCTCATGATGCTATGGCTGCAGCTGATGTAGTAATATTGGCTTCTGGAACAGCAACTTTGGAAGCAATGTTATTAAAGCGGCCTATGGTAGTAGCATATCGATTATCCAAGTTAACTTATTGGTTAGCAAAGCTATTAGTAAGAATACCTTATTGTTCTTTACCCAATCTTTTATCTCAAGAAAAATTGGTGCCAGAATTTTTGCAAGAACAGGTTACTATGGAAAATTTAGGTACTGAAGTATTGCGTTGGTTAGATAATCCAAATCAAGTTGAAATTTTACAGCAAAAATTTTTAGAATTACATAAAACCTTACGTTGTGACGCAAGTAAACAAGCGGCAATAGCTGTCTTATCGGTGATTGAAGATTCTAAAGATTTAAGGTTATGATAATTTAAATTTAATCTTTAAATATTTTTCACATATATTCCACCGATTCTTCCACAAATTTTATCGGTGGTTATTTATAGTAATTCTTAATTAAATTCAAAAATTTACCAACTCTGTTAAAATTTCTTTCGTAACCACACTGCTATCCCATTCATAACTATTAAAAATCCTAATAATACTAGGATGGCTGCCGCAGTTTTAGCGACAAATGCTCGTTCTGGACTATCTGCCCATAGATAAATTTGTACTGGTAATACAGTTGCTGAATCAGTTATTCCTTGTGGTATATCAACGATAAATGCTACCATGCCAATCCAAAGAAGTTAATAAATACTGCTAATCCTAATAAACCGTATACTATAGATGGTACTGCTGCAAGGTTATTAATATTAACTTCGACAAAATCAATCCATCGATAGCATAAATCCCTTTACAAAAGGAGTTCAAGATTTATCTTGATAGAATTTACTTATACTGCTCCCTATACTTCCGTACAACATGTAACACTATAATATTCAACATTAAAGTTGATACAAATAACATAATTCCCAAAGCAAAAGATACCAAAGTTTGATAGTCCTGAACGAAGTAGTGATACCTCCAAAAAACCTGTCAGGTATCAAAGACCTGACAGGTTTGCCATTACTTTATGCAGGACTACCCAAAGTTTTAGCACTGTCAAACTCCTGATCACCAGTTAATAAAATAACAATTTGCACAGTTACAGTAGTCACAGCTTCCAATGGATTAATAGTTAAATTAGCCGATAAACCGGCAGCCATCATTACAATCATAGTTTTTCCGATTGCAAGTGTGATTAATAAAGTAGAAGCATTCATTATTATTTGATTAAGATAGAAATAATTTACTTAAGTTTCGGGAAATCCGCTATGCTCCATTCCCGAAACAACCATTGGCGAAGGTATTTTATTTAAAGACATAATTTAAACCATCAAGAAATAAAATAATCGCTAAAATACATAGCATTAAGCCCAAAAATCGCATTGTGTATAGATATAGATTACCAACTAAAAAAGTTTTTGATTTATTGACTAATATGGCTAAAATAATTTTCGTACTAACTAAACAAATATAAAAACTGAATATAAATATAAACGGGGTAAAAATGTTTATTACCATAGCCTTAGCTAATATTGGAGTACCAACAGTAAACCAAAATAAGTAAGGATTTGGACTTAAAATATTAACCAACATTCCTTTAGTGAAAGAATGTGATTTGGTATTTTGTAGTTTAAAATTAGCTATCCCTTGTGTTGTGATGCTTTCATACCCCATATATAAAATAAGAAATGCACCAATTATCGAAATTATACCTAATATATTATGAAAATTAGTAAGTTGCGGGATAATTAAAAAAGCCGCTATAATTATTGGTGCATCAGTAATAATTGGAACTATAGATACTCTAATTCCAGCTTTAACATCATATTGTAAAGTTTCAGTAATAACTAGCGTCAAAAGTGGCCCTGGAATCAATCCTGCTGATAAACCTAGTACTATGCCAATAGTGAGGAAATGTAACATTTTAAATTATCCTTGAATATATAAATTGGCATTATACCAGTTTTAGTAATTCTTAAAGCTCCCAATCTCCAAGTTTAATGACATTAAAAATATTATTTCATATTCTACCGATTTCATCGGTAGCTATTCATATTCAACCCTTTCAGGGTTTATACCTTTTTTAACCACGAAGGGGTAAAACATGAATAGCCATAGGTGAAACCTATGGCATTATGGTATATAAATTTCTTATGAACAAGAACTATAAAACCAACAATATAAAGCTATTAGCATCATTACGAACTTGTTGTCTTTTAGTTTCATTCAAAGGAATTAGACCTTTATCAGTCAAATAGCCTTCTTCACCAAAAGCAGTTTCACTAGTAAAAGCCGCTATATATTCAGAAATTCCAGGAATAACTCCAATATGAGCTTTTTTAGCATAGAAATATAATGGTCGGGAAATTGGATATGCAACTTCAGCAATATTGTCAAATTCGGCAACTGCTCCATTAATTATAGAACCTTGAATGGAATCACTATTTTGATCTAAGAAACTAAATCCAAATATTCCAATTGCCTTTGGATTAGCTATTAATTTTTAAACGATTAAATTATCATTTTCCCCAGCTTCAATATATGCTCCATCTTTACGCATTGAATGGCAGATTTCTTTATAACAGGATTTATCAGTTTTTTTTATAGCTTTAATCCATTTAAAAGTTTTGCAACCACCTTCTAAAGCTAATTTAACAAAGGCATCTCTAGTCCGAGAAGTTAGTGGTGAGCCTAATACTTCAATAACTTAATGGCATCGAACGTGGACGTTAGGAACAATACAAAGTATCTTTGTAATTTAAATAAGGATATATAAATGTAGGATGCAATGAACGAAGTGAATTGCATCAAGATGTAATTCGTAAACTCATTATATTCTAATATCTTTTGGCAATTTCACTTCGTTAATACAACCATATATCCGTTTATGGAGTGCAAGTCATTGGAAATAATGTCATATATTCAGCAGGAATATCTGTATTGCATCCAAAAGTTCCGGTAGTTGGATTGTAAATGAAGTTGATGGTTTTGCCGGCAAAGCAACTGGCAACTCCTTCGGATTCGGTTTTCATGGTAGCATCAATGTGGAATCGGTCATGAGTTTCTAAATTTGCTGTAT
>DAOUSL010000105.1 GCA_030627235.1 Thioploca sp. | reverse complement strand
TCAATACAATTAAATTAATAACTTTTAGTTAACTACGGACTTTATGTAGGATGTAATGAGTTTACGAATTACATCTTGATGCAATTTCCTTCGTTCATTGCATCCTACATTTATATATACTATTATGAAGAAATTTTTTTCTAGTTTAGTTCTTTGGTAATTATTATGTTAAAAAAAATATTAGTATTATTATTAATTTATCATTCTAGTAATGCAGAAATAATCACTGATGGCACACTCGGACAACAAATAAACCTATCTGGACCAAATTTTCAAATAACCTCAGATTTAGGTCAACAACATGGAACTAACCTTTTCCATAGCTTTCAAGATTTTAACCTAAATAACTTAGAAAATGCCACATTCTCAGGTTCAAATAATATCAATAATATTATCAGCCAAGTGACTGGTGGTAATCCATCCAATATTGATAGTTTAATTCATTCTACCATTCCCAATGCTAATTTTTATTTTCTCAATCCGTATATGGCATCCCTTTATCCCAAAAAGTTTCATGAAATAAATCATTTCTAATCTCACATATTTTTTTAATATTAACTTCATTATATATAATATTGAATTTATCACAACAGAGTTTAAATCTTTTTTTATGCGAACTAGCTTTTATTCCATAAATTTTTTCTGCCATTTTATATAATCCATCAAAAACCATATACTCAATATTAAATCTTTCCCAATCCCATTCATAACAAGGTGCGATTGAAAACATTAATAAAATACTTTTCATTCTTTCTTGATCTTTTATTTTCCCATTTACTGTAGCTTTTTGATATAAAATATCCTGCTAATAAATTAAAATCATAAGCAAATATATTTATATCTATTGTAGATTTATTTATAGGTGTTTTTCCATGAAACCACCAATCTTTAAATTGTAATTTGGTACCAAATATGTAAGCAATAAGTTGTAAAATAAAATGAGCATCATGTTTTTTTTATACATCATAGTATTCTGTGGGATTATCTATAATTAAACTATGTGATACAGGAAGCTTATAAAATGTTGCAATTTTTCGAGTATTTGGAATTACTTCTGATGTCTTTTTGTTTACATGTTGTATTTCATGAGGATAATAAAAACCATCTTGATTTACATTATCTTTAACCAAATTTTTACTATCTTCATATTCATTTACGATGAAAATTTTTCCACCATCAAAATTAATATCATCTGTACATTTTAAAAAACCGAAAGATTCTTGAATCATTTTTTATCTTTGTAATTATAAATAGTGGTAGTAGTAAGATCGATAAAGCAAAGCGTAACCGACCTTGTATTATCAAATTTATTTAAACGGTCGGTTTCACTACATGGCTTTAGATTTATGAATTTTAATTCTGTAATTAATATAACTTTCTAGTTAAATAGAATTAACTATCTCTTGGGATAATTCACGAGCTTTAGTATCATCTTCCAAAATAATCTCCAAGGAATCAGCATTTCTGCCAGATAAATTGGATAACGTAGTTTCAATAACTTTAGGTATCTCTATAAACTTAAGTTTTTCTTGTAAAAAAGCTTGCACCGCAATTTCATTGGCGGCATTTAAAATTACTGTACTAGTCCCACCAGCTTGCATGGCATCATAAGCCAATTGTAAACAAGGAAAACGATTAAAATCCATAGCTTCAAAATCCAATCTTGCTACATCAATTAAACTCAAACGTTTAACTCCAGATTCAATTCTGGCAGGCCAACCCAACGCATAAGCAATAGGAGTACGCATATCAGGATTTCCCAACTGTGCCAACAATGAACCATCAATATACTCTACTAGAGAATGAATTATACTTTGAGGATGCAAAACCACTTCAATATCTTCCGATTTAGCATTAAATAACCAACAAGCCTCAATAACTTCTAATCCCTTATTCATCATTGTGGCTGAATCAACTGAAATTTTCTGTCCCATGCTCCAATTCGGGTGATTGCAAGCTTGGGCAGGAGTTACATTTTTCAATTGATCAAGGGAAAAAGTACGAAATGGACCACCAGAAGCAGTTAATAAAATTCTACTGACTCCTTGTTTTTGGATTCCAGCTTGCTCGGAATTAGGTAAACATTGAAAGATTGCATTATGTTCACTATCAATCGGCAATAATTCTGCATTATTTTGTTTAATAGCGTCCATAAATAATTGGCCTGACATAACTAGAGCTTCTTTATTAGCTAATAAAACTCGTTTGCCAGCTTGGGCAGCGGCTAAGGTAGGAATTAAACCAGCTCCTCCGACTATGCCAGCCATTACCATATCAACTTCATCCAAACTGGCTACTTTAGTTAATCCTTCAACTCCACTTAATACCTGTGTTGATGAATTTTTTAACAGTTTCTCAAGCTGTTCAGCAGCATCCGTATCTGCCATAACTGCATATTTAGGCAACCATTCTAAACACAATCGTGCTAAACGTTCTATATTTTTATTCGCTGTTAAAGCTATAACTTCAAAATTATTTTTATGTAATTTAATAACTTCTAAAGTATTAATACCAATAGTGCCAGTAGCCCCTAATATAGTTATTTTTTTCAAAATATTATTCCTAATTTTTATTCATTATATGTAATTGCTACATTCTAAGGGAGTAGAGATATAGCAATTATTCTAACAGTTTGATTCCTATTTTAGTAAACTTTATCAATCTGTTATTTTGGCTAACTATCTAACATACTAATTGAAAAGATTACTTTCCAACCATCTTATTCAGGTCATTTATCACTGTATTAGTATGAGATTTCATTCTGGCCTGCCTTTTTATATCTTCTATGGAAGAATTTCTTGATTCTATAGGAGAATTTACTGGTTGAGATAAGCTCGCTGATAACCATTTAGAATGTTCTGTTATTAAGGTTTTGCTAACTTCCTGTACCATCTTAATACATTCATCAGTATGTATCATGTTACTGTTAGTGGGTGGTGGAGTTATTAACTCACCATCAATTGGTCGATAAATTTCTTCTCTAACAGTAGTAATCTCTTGAGAAGGATATTCAGTCGGATGCTGTAAGATAGATTTTTTCAACTTTGGAAAGTATTTCAGCATGATATAACCTAATACGCTAATTAGAATTACTGCAATTATAACAACTAGAACTAGTGTAATTGTCATATCTTTAATCTGTTCTCTAATTACAATCTCTTTGTCAGCAACCGCTTTATTGATATCATCTAAATAAAATCCAGTACCTAACATCCAACCCAATGGTTTATACAATTTAATATACGATAATTTCGCTACTTTTTCATTGGTATTTGGTAATTTAGCCGAATTATTAGTGTGGAAACAACTACCATTTTGTTGTTGGCAAGCTTTTAAAATAGAGGCATAATATTGTTTAGCTTTCCCAGATAACTTTTGTTCTTCAAGTGTAAAATCATCGGAATTAACTAACATTTTTAATTTAGTAGTAGCAATCCAAAAATTACCAATTCCATTGCTATAACGCATTTTACGAATATCAACCTTACTTTTTTCAATCGCATCTTCAATTGCATTATCAACATAAATTGCAGTACCAATTACCCAATTCCAATCCTCAAATAAGCGTACATAAGCCAACATTGGCATATCATTAATTACACCATTAGGTGTTGTTTTTGGCCATAAATAATCAACAAATCCTTTACCATGATGGTTGCATACTTCTACAGCGGCTTGATAAATATTTTGCTCTTTACCCAATCCACTATTATATTTAGGATCATCTAATATTTTTCCATTCAAAGTGCTATCCAATGGGTGCATGATCATTTTTGGATATGGTTCTGTGGTATCGCTGATCCAGACATAACCATTACCTTTATCATAACTAAGCTTAGAAACTTCTGTTGCAGCTTGTTCTAATGCTTGAGAAAGTTCTAAACCATCTAACTTAACTGCTTCAGCTTTAGTTTTAAGAATGCTTTCTGCAATGTCTACAATACTAGTTAGTTGTTGCCCATAATGCCTAGCTAAATATTGTTTATCCATGGCATTTTTATAGTTGGTATCTAATGTTACATAGGCTATATCAACATATTCTTGCAATGATTTCTTAACTCGATTAAGCTCTTCTTGTTTATACTGTTCAATTTCTTGTTGACCAGATTTATTTATATGATATAAAACAAAGGGTAACATTATGAATAATGCGATAATAAAACAAAACATTACTAGTAAAGTAATTTTATTGGTTATGTTCATAGAATGGTCTCTATTATGATTTTAGGTTATTTTAACTCATATGAATAATGAAATAAATATTTTATGCTAAATTATAGCAATAATTATCAACTAAACATTTTATTTTAAGACAATTATATATCAATAGTTGTTCCAAACCCTACCACAGTGACATCATCCTGTCTATCATTATTACCTTTATAATCATTGAAAGCTTGCAATATGATCTGTGATTGTTCTGCAAAAGGTCGTTGATAATTATCTAATAATAACTTTTTAAATCGTTTTTTTCCAAGCAAAAGACGTTTATGTCCCCCAAGTTGATCAGTAAAGCCATCAGTTGATAAATAACAAGACATACCAGTTTCAATCTTAATTATATGATTAGTAAATATAAAATTCACATCAGACCTTTTATAACCCAAACTTTGTTTATCACCTTTAACCATTGTTAATTGATCATTATGGATATAGTAAAGTGGTAATCTAGCTCCAGCAAAAATCAAAGTATCTTTTATTACTAAACAAATAGCTATATCAAGGCCATCATCAGATTTAGCATATTCCGTGTCTTGTTGTAATGAAGTTTTCACTAAAAAATTAAGTTGGTTTAAAATATCGGCTGGTGAATGAGAAGTCTGTTCCCGAATAATTCTGCGTAAATTGGTTGATACAATCATGGTCATAAATGCACCAGGTATTCCGTGGCCAGTACAATCTACCACCGCAACAATAAATCCATTTTCCACTTGTTCTGCATATAGCATATCACCACCTACCACATCTCTTGGCATCCATAGAAAGAAGCTGTCTGGAATATAAGTTTTTACTTGCTGCATATTAGGCAATAAGGAGCTTTGAATAATTTCTGCATATTCAATGCTTTCCATAATTGCTTTATTAGCTTCTTCGGCAGTTTCTTTGGCTATTTTAAGTTCGTAAGTACGTTCCTCAACTTTTTGCTCTAAATTATCGTATAGTAATGAATTTTCAATTGAAATTGCTATTTGTGAGGATAATAAATTCAGAATTTCAACCCGATTGACAGTAAAAACCTCAGTGGCTAGATTATTTTCTAAATATAAAATTCCAATCAGCTTCTTTTGATTAAGTAGTGGAATACATAATATAGATTTAGGATTATGTTCAATAACATACAAGTCATTATTAAAATTGCCTTCTTTGCTTGCATTATGTAATACTAGTGGTTCCTGAGTTCTAATTACATCAAATTTGGTGAGCAATAAAAATACATTATCCACCCTACTTGGCTATAGAAATTTTAAAGATTTATCCTTATTTACTATCTAAAGTTTCAATTCCTTCCCAGTCATCAGATATTTCACTATTTTGCCAATGTAAACAACGCTTGAGATAAATCTGAGCCGCTTTATCTTCGGAATGAATAGATAAAACTTGCTTAAAACATGTCATTGCTTCAGTAAATTCTGTTTGCCGATAATGTACTAACCCATTCTCAAAATCAGCACGAGTCTGCATTTTTAGTTCAAACCGTGGATCAACATCAAATACTTCATAAACAGCTATCGACTCCGATTTACCTTTCACTTTCACTCGGTCAATAGTACGAATCACATATTTAGATACATCATATAGCCGGCTGTAAGTCTCTTCAGAAATTAGTAAGGTAGCACCATATATTTTAGTCATGCCTTCAATCCGTGAAGCTAGGTTGACTGAATCAGAAATCACTGTGCCATCCATACGAGCTTGCCCTCCAATTATACCCAACATCAACTTTCCAGTATGAAGCCAAATATCAATGCGTATTGTCTCAAATTCGGTGTATTGCAAAATTTCATTATATTTTATCAGTGCTTTTAACATCGCAATTGCCCCTTTGAGTGCATGATCGGCACTGGTAGGAAATAAAGCCATAATAGCTTCACCAATGTATTTATCAATGATACCTTGACATTCATGAATAATGGGTTTCATTTGGCCTAAGTAGGCATTGATAAATTCAAAATTGTCTTGCAGGGTCATTTTTTCTGATAACGAGGTAAAATCACGAATATCGGAAAACATAATCGTTATTTCCTTTTCAATCTGATCACCGAGTTGCACCTCAATAATACTTTGTTTTTCTAATAAACTGAGAAATTCATGAGGAACAAAACGTTTATAAGCTTGGTTCAATTGGGTTATATCTGTATAGAGACGAGCATTTTCAATTGATATGGCAATTTGGGAGGATAACAGGTTAAGCACGTTTAACCGTTCTTGGGTAAAGGCTCCCGTTGCAAGATGGTTTTCTAAATATAAGATACCTGTCAACTGACCTTGATTAAGCAAGGGCAAACATAAGATGGATTTGGGACGCTGTTCAACAATGTATGGATCATGGGTAAATTGGCCCTCTTTGCTCGCATCTTGCAAAACCACATTTTCTTGGGTTCTTTCCACATAGTGGATAATTGTTTGTGCAATAGATTGATTTTCAAGTGGAATGGATTGCAAAACTTTGACTGCCTCGCTATCTACTTGACCTTGTGCTTCTATGAACCAATTGTCGTTTTGAGGCAGTAACAGAACGCCTTTTTCGGCTCCGGCATTTTCAATGACGATGAGCATCATTTTTTCCAAGAGTTGGCTCAAAACGATTTCGCCAGAGAGAGTTTGGGCTGCCTTCATGATACTGTTCAAATCGAGCCATTCTGAACTACTTTGGGTCGAAGTGGAAGACATTTTGGTTACGGAAGTCGCATCGGTTGAAATTATACTAGCTGTTTTAGTGGACAGAAATTGCGGATATCGAATTTCTAAATCCTTGACTTTTGCTAACGCCCCCATTGTTGATAAGCATAATGTGCTTCTCTCATATAGGTTTGAGCAATTTTGTCCATGCTACGTCCTAAATAAAACTCGGCAGCTAATTCGTATGCTAGGGCTTCTTCATGGAGATATTCATTTTCCTTGGCTCCAGCAATGGCTTTTTCATATAGTTCAGCGGCTTTCCAATTTTCTCCAAAAACACGGGCTTTTTCAGCTTTAACCAAATCATACTTATGCTGAAAGTTCATATAGCCTTGCTCACTCCAGAATCGCAAGCTCTCTTCATAAGTCTCAAAGGTTGTATGATCATGGGCTTCCTTGTTACTCTTCTCATCCATCATTTTCAATAATGCAAGTGCACCATAAAAAGGTGGTTGGGAGACAGAAAATAAACCAGCAATACTTGCTACATATTGTTCGGTTTCCTTAGCAAAAGTTGCACATTCTTGAAAATCAGCATTGAAATATGAGAGCATTGCCTTGGCAGCATAGATAGCAAAGAGATTCAAACTTATTTGGGTTTTCCTTAATTCTGGGATCATCTGACTTTCGTCTATGAAATCGCCTCTAAGTTGTGTAGTACTTTCAGCTTGTGCCATCAAGCATTGGGTAACTTGTGCCCATATATTGCCATAATCTAAAGAAAACGAATATCCAGTATTTTCAACCCAGTCAAGATAAGTAGCTTGCTTTTCGATAATATCGGGAAGAGGTTCTCCAAGTAAAAGAAGATTAGTCACATAATTGACGGCAGCGTAAGTTCCAAATTCAATGTCGCCTGTTTATTTGCTGATTTGAACAATATGTGGAAATTCATTCAAAGGGGAGCGTGCATGCTCACTAAAATGACGGATCATGACGTTGTATTGTAACAGAACCATTGTTTCAACTTCACAAGGTTTGAATTTTTCCATAATATCTATCGCTAAAATTCCTAAGCGATATCCAAGCCCTATGTCTGTACGAGACAGGGTAAGAATATGACCATACAAGACATAGCCAAGTGGAGATTTAGTACAATTACCATATTTGATACTTAGCTTGACCATGGTATAAATAAGTGATTCTAGTAGTGAGTACTGGATAATTACTGCACTGGAGGTCATGTTTGCTAAAATAGACATAGCAGCCGACTTATCGTGGGCTGTCATTTTGGGGAGATCACGAAGTTGCTCAATATCTATAATTTCAGGTAAATTTTCCACTAAGAAAACATTGAGCGTTTTCAGGGCTTGCAAACTTATTTCCAGAGTTTTATCCAATTGGGTTGCCAATGTGGAGTTATAGCACATTAAGGAATATATCTTTGCCTTATCAAGATTGCTTTGTGCTTGAGACAAGGCCAAACGGCAAAGTTCCTCAGCCTTTTGAAAAGAAGCGGTTAAAAAGGAGGATTCAATGAGTCCACAAGTTAGATTAAGTGCTAATGAATAAAGGTCTTCCCATCTTTTTCCGGTAGCAGGGAAAACCCAGTTTGAAAGTACTGTACGGCCGCTGCAAAATAACCGTGCTTTTCGGTCATGGGTTTATGGACTTCATTTACCAAAGCAGTTTTGCCTACACCCGAATAACCAGCGACTAACATCATTTCAGAGGTGCCTTCACTTACTTGTTCAAAGGCTTGCAGTAAGGCATTGATTTCGTTTTCACGCCCATAAAGTTTTTGCGGAATTTGTAGTTTGCTGGAAAAGTCGTTTTGGGCGAGTTCAAAGGACAAACCTTCCAGGTCTCAAAGACCTGGAAGGTTTAAAACTTTTTCTAAATCCGCCTTGACACCGAAAGCCGATTGATAGCGATCTTCGACATTTTTCGCCATCAATTTCATCACTATGTCAGAAATAATCGGTGGGACATCGGGATTAGCTTCACACAACGGTTTTGGTGTTTTAGCGATATGGCAATGGACTAATTCCAACGCATTATCCAATTTAAACGGGACTTTTCCGGTTAATAATTCATAAAAAGTGACACCCAAAGAGTATAAATCAGTGCGATAATCCAAAGCCCGATTCATACGTCCGGTTTGTTCTGGCGAAAGATAGGCAAGTGTACCCTCTGCTCGGGATTTTTGAGGGTAGGATTTTCATGCGGCAAGCGGCTGGCAATCCCAAAATCAATGATTTTCAATTGATTAGTTTTTTGATTCCAGACGATATTCGCCGGATTGATATCCTTGTGAATTATATTAGCGGCGTGAATTTGGCTCAAAGCCTCAGCGATTTGGAGAGCAATAGGAAAAAACGCCTTTATACTCAGTATTTGATTTGCCATCAATTGTTTTAAAGATTCTCCCCCAAAATAATGACGAGCGTATTTTGGTACTTTTCGATTCCATAAGTTTTAACCACACTGTTAAGATTGAGGCTTTTGGTGATTTCATATTCTTGCTGATAACGGGTTAATTCTTCGGGCGTTGGATAATCCTCTTTGAGGACTTTAAGGATAACCGCTTGCTTGTCTTCTGTGCGTAAAGCACGATAAACCAAGGAGTTGGCACTTTCATAAATTTGTTTAGTGACTTTATAGTTTAGGATGTTTATAATATTAGTTTAGATTTATTATCTTTGGAGTGTCGATTTTACATTTTTAACAAAATTTTTACTAGCAGAAATTCAATAAGATTTATTAAATCCTACAAAATAGCTGAATGGGTTAGTTTAAAAAATATCTATTACATACCCTAAATTACATTTAACATTTCATCAGTTGCTTCTATTAAAGCTGAGATCATTGTTGGTTTATCTGATAAATGTCCAGCATCAGGTATAATTATTAATTTTGCTGTGGATAAATTCTGTTTTAATAGTTTAGAACTTTCTGGTAAACAGACTAAATCTTTTTGCCCATGAATTAAAATGGTTGGAATATTTCCAATCTTATTTATATCTAAAATCAGTTGATTTTCTTTAATAAAATAATTATGATACAAATAATGGCATTCAACCCGAACTAGATTTAATAATTTCTCTGATATTTCAGTTGGATCGGAAAATGTACCATTACTAACCACGCATCCTCCCCAAGTTGCCCACGCTAAAGCAGCCTTATTCATAGCATTTATATTTTCACCAGTTAAAGCAGTATGATAAGCAGTTAATAACTGATTCCAATTACCAGGTGCAAAATCAAAAAAATTCTGCCATTGTTTAGGAAAGTATTTATTCACTCCATTATCGATGTGAAACCAATCAATATCACATTTTCTAGCCAGAAAAATACTGCGTAAAATAAGCCCTAAAACTTTATCTGAATATTTTTGGGCATATAATAAACCTAAAGTTGCTCCCCAAGAACCGCCAAATATTATCCATTTATCAATATTTAACTCTTTTCTGATTAATTCCATGTCTGCCAATAAATGTTCTGTTGTATTGGATTTTAGTTTTCCAGCAGGTATAGAGCGCCCAGCACCACGTTGATCAAACAAAATTATTCGATATTTAGCAGGATTAAAAAAACTACGATGATATGATTTACAGTTTGAGCCTGGTCCTCCATGCAGAAAAACTATTGGAATTCCATTAGTATTACCACATTCCTCTACCATTAATACATGATCTTGTCCAACCTCAAGTTGGTGAATAGCGTATGGTTCAATATCTGGATATAAAGTTTTCATTTTATTAGTATTCTATGCTAAAGATAAATTTTATTAAGTTAAGAAACCATAATTACTTTCATGGTAATATTATGATTTGTAGGGATAATAGATATAATTCCTAAATAAGGTTATATGTAGGATGCAATGAACGAAGGGAATTGCATAAATCGTGTTAATGCGACTCGAAAGATGTAATTCGTAACTCATTACATCCTTGTATAATAGAGCCATGACTAAAAGATAAAGTGTAGGTCTGAGGTCGTTACATCATGAAACCAAAAAACTTGTATGTAGATTGGCTCCCACCTTCTTCACTAATACCGAAGAGTATCCTAGGCATAAATCCTGTATTTGCAAGGTAGATGATTAAGTTACAAGGTTGGAGACCAATGCAATATCTTAATCTAATTACTCTTTTAATACAGCCATTATTCGTAATGTAAAACTCGGTAAATCATAAGAGCTTTAATAATACTCCAGAAGAGCATAATGCGTTGATAAAGTATTTGAATCAAACGTAAAGTAAAAATATTCCTTGAAGCTATAGGAACATATCACTTTGATATAGCAGTAGAATTAAGTAATACCCAAAATATCGAAGTCATGGTTATGAATCCCAAAGTGGTCAAAAACTTTGCAATAGCTCTGTTACAACACAACTGATGCAAATGGCCGACATTGCTAGTATATTGGACTTCAAAGAGCAGTTTATAACTTCGCAATCGCCTACCAAAGAGGTGATAGATTTACGTTCTTCTGGCCAACATTTAAATGAATTAACTCGTCAAAAATCAGCTTAATAAGGATTTAATAATCTCCAAAATTTGATATTCAAACCTTCCAGGTTTTTAAAACCTGGAAGGTTTAGTTTCTGGTTTTATTAAATCCTTATCCCTTAATATATATTCACCCTTTTTTACGTTCTCCAAAAATACCAGTACCTATACGTACCAATGTAGAACCTTCTGCTATAGCGGCTTCCATGTCATTTGTCATACCCATTGATAATGTATCTAAAACTAATCCTAAATTTTGTAAATTTTGATAAGCTTTATGTAACGTACGAAATGGTAATCGTTGTTGGGCAAAATTTTGACATGCTATTGGTAACGCCATTAAACCTCGCAAACGTAAATTAGGTAACATAGCAATTTCTGTTGCTAAATTAATTACTTCATCTAATAAAATCCCAGATTTTTGTGATTCTGTACTAATATTTATTTGAATACAAATATTTAAAGGTGGTAAATTAATTGGTCTTTGAATATTCAAACGTTTAGCATGTTTCAAATTATCCAACGACTGTACCCAGTCAAAATTTTCAGCAATTAAACGAGTTTTATTACTTTGTAATGCTCCTATAAAATGCCATTCTAATTTATAATTGGATAGAACTTGAATTTTTGGTATCGCATCTTGTAAATAACTTTCCCCAAAACTATTTTGACCAATATTAATAGCAGCAATGATATCTTCTACAGGTCTTGTTTTACTAACCGCTAACAAATTAATATCTTGTGGAATACGATTAAATTGTAGAGCTGTTTTAGTTATATTATTTTTTATTAATGTAATCTTATTAGAAATCATTGGCGTGTCATTAAATAAAAGAATAAATTATGGTGAAATATACAGAATAATAGGGATTCTTTCATTCGTCATAATCCTTGTATTATTGAAATATCTTTTAAAAAAGTGGGCAGTTTTACCCACTCAACCATATTCATTCTTGTTTTAACTCAGGAGGAACTTTCAAAGGAGGTAAAGGTTTACCTTCGTCATAAGATTTATGATCATCAGTCCAAGTAGAATCCAAATATTTGATAACTGTACCACAACCTGATAGCCAAATTACACAAATTGATAACAATAACACTTTAAGCATAATTAACTTCTGCTTGTTGCATAGCCTGTTCAATAATTGCGTAATATTCTGCTGATAATGGAGTTAATGGTAATCTAATTCCAGCTGAAATCAATCCCATTTTCTGTACTGCCCATTTTACTGGGATTGGATTAGATTCTACAAATAAGTTCTTATGCAAACCCATTAACTTGTTATTAATCAATTCTGCTTCAACCCTATTCCCAGCTAGAGCAGCCTTACACATAGCATTCATTGCTTTAGGTGCAATATTAGCCGTTACTGAAATAGTACCTTTACCACCAGCCAATATTAGCTCCATTGCGGTACTATCATCGCCACTATAAATTGCAAATGTATCATTAGCTAATGCAATCAAATCATTAATCCTAGAAATATCACCAACCGCTTCTTTAATTCCAATAATATTATCTATTTCAGCTAACCGTTTTACCGTTGCTGGCAATATATCGCAAGCAGTACGTCCTGGCACGTTATATAATAATTGTGGAATAGATACTGCCTCAGCAATTTTTTTATAATGTTGATACAAACCTTCTTGGGTAGGCTTATTATAATACGGTGTTACTAACAAACAAGCATCAGCCCCAGCATTGACTGCACATTTAGTATATTCGATTGCTTCTGTTGTAGAATTAGAACCTGTTCCGGCAATAACTGGTATTCGTTTAGCTACTTGTTCAACTGTGATTCTAATTACTTCACAATGTTCCTTATGATTTAAAGTTGCAGATTCACCGGTTGTTCCAACTGATACAATTGCATCGGTTTTATTCTCAATATGATAGTCGACTAAACTGCGTAAACTAGCTTCATCAATTTTATCATCCTCGGTCATAGGGGTAACTAATGCTACCATACTACCTTCAAACATGGTATAAACTCCTTTAATTAATGCTTAATTATGAATTAAACATTGCATATTAAAAAATTATTAATTATCCTGTTCTTCACGAATGCCACGAATAAAATCTCGCCGTTCATCTAATGCCTTAGCTGTAGTTTCATGACCTTGTTGACGAGCATTATGAATAATAGTGATAAATGCAATATCAGCTTTATCAGTTAATAATTCTTGATGCTGTTCAATTACCTCTACAGCTTGTTCCATAGTAGTTGTTTGAATAAAAATATCTATAGCTTTATACAGTTCTGATTGTTCGTTTTCCATAATTTACAGTCATTAGGTAAAAAAAATTTATGAATTTGTAATATTTTAGTATATTTTAGTATATTTTTAAGTATACTAGTTTATCCTTGGTAGATAAATTATTAAAGTATAATGTTATGTGTCATTATAAATATATATAGAAAAAATAGTTATTATAATTAATAGTCAATTAGGAGTATTATCATGGCTACAATTTCCACTAAATCAATAAATCATAAAATATCTCCAGCAATAATGGAATGTGGTGCTGCTATTGGCAATGGCCAAATGGAGAAATTTGTAAGTAATTTTCAACAAAGTACTCGGCGGTGGGAAATTATTGTTTATCCAGCTATGTTTGCTTTTGTTATATTAGCAGGTTATGGTTTTTTCTTAATTTATAGTTTAACTCATGACATGAGTTCTATGGCACGTAGTATGGATCCAGATATGGGACAACATATGGAGTCTATGACTAATAGCATTTCTACTCTATCAGAACAAATTCAAGTTATGTCTGGTCAAGTACAAATGATGGCTCGTACCATGAGCGATATATCTGTTAAATTAGATACCTTACAGCCTATGTTAAATCATATTGCTCAAATGGATCATTCTATGGTTAATATTACAACATCATTAATTAGTATAGATACAATGATGGTACAAATGGATCGTTCTATGAATCGTATGGATAGCTCTATTGGTACTATAGATTCTTCTATTTTAACTATGGATGATTCAATGCAAAATCTTGATCAATCAATACGAGTAATAACATCTACGACTGATCAAATGCGACGTGATTTAACTATGATGAATCATGGAATGTCAAGTTTATCACGACCAGCATCATTTGCTAATAACTTCATGCCTTGGTAAAATTGAATATTTAAATAACTCAAATAAAGGTTGTTAATATGCTTGTAAAAGAAATTATGACTCGTGCCGTTAGGACGATTACCCCAGAGACCCGTTTGACTGAAGTTGCTTCTATCATGTGTCTTAACCGTTTTAGCGGTTTACCAGTGATCGAACAGGATAATATAATCATTGGTATTTTATCAGAGCAAGATGTATTACGTTATTTATTTCCAGATATGCAGGATATAATAACTGGAATGGGTGTTCTTGATTTTGAAAATAGAGAAGCTGAATATAAAAAGGTTTTACCATTAAAGGCTGCTGACCTTATGACTAAAGAGCCAATAACAGTTAATCCTGAAATGCCTATTTTAAAAGCTGTCTCAGTTATGGCAAGGCGTAAATTTCGTAGAATTCCGGTTGCTGATGGTAATAAATTAGTTGGTATGGTAAGTTTAGGCGATATTCATCGGGCAATTTTTATGCAAAGCTTTGCCCAAAATTAAATTTTAAAAGGTCAGCATCTGCTGACCACAAATTATACATCTAATCCTTCTATATATTCTTGTAAATTTTCAATTTGTTGTTTGGTGACTCGTCCCAAACAATCGAATTTTTGAAAAGAATGACCAACTTCTCCTTCTACAGCTACTGTAACGAATGTACAATAATTCCACCTAAATCCACGCCATGATTTTTGAGCTTTATCTAACAGTCTTTTAGACCTGTAATCCACATCATCTTGGGATTTTATATTTTCAATTTTATCGTTTAATTCTTTTTTTGCAATCAAATATGTTTTTTCTGCACAAGAATTCATTTTTACAATATCATCAGTATTCTCACAATCAGAAACTGCTTCCACCATATCATCAGTATTCTTACAATCAGAAACTATTTCCGCCATAACATTTTTAGTAATTAATACTAACATTATGGTTATTAAAATTTTTTGTAACATAAAATCCAACTCCGTATTATATATGTTTAATTGTAACAAAAAATATATAAAATGACAATTAAATGTGAATTAAGAGCTAAATCGAATATGTCCCCAGAAAAAAAAGCAGCAGAGAGTCTTCCAAAAACATGAACGAGAAGTCCAGCGTAAGAGCGAACTTTACCAGCAGGTTCAATCCTCGATTTTCGTTCAATCCAAGCGAATAATGCTTCTATAGGTTGAGGTATTCGTGATACTGCTG
>DAOUSL010000458.1 GCA_030627235.1 Thioploca sp. | reverse complement strand
TGATATCCAATCAGGTAGATCAGATAAACTTGATATTCCATCAAATCCCAATCCATCAAGAATATCAGTCGCTACATGTAAGCCACTTAGTAAATTTATATTAGCTACACCCGCATAAGTGTTAAGAATTATATTCCACTCTGAATCTAATAAATCAGGTAAGGAATATCGTATTACATATCTTAACTGCTGTATTGATCCATTAATAGAATCCTCCTTATCATCATCATTAAAAAAGTTTACATTTGAATCTATTAATGAGATAAACTCTTTGTTTTCCTCACTTACTACTGCATTAAAAGAATTCATTTTAAGTTCCTATATTATTTTTTTAGTAAAATTTAATTGTCAGTATTGAATTATTTATACTTAATAATTTACCTTGAGTTAATTATATTGATGTAAGTTAATATACGCAATATTTTTAACTAATTAATATTAGTTGGATAATTATAATTAACCATGTAATTATGTAAAATCCTAAATAAACAGTACATATGTTTAGGATTTTACATAATAGATTATTTATTTAAAATAATTTACTCTTGGTATTTTTAATGCAATTAGTGCCGTTAAATATAAAAATGATGAGGTTATTTCATATTTAGCTAGGTAAAATCAATATGTAATTTTCATGGAGTTGGTGTATAAATAGCTAAAAAGTGTTTAATTGGAATAAATGACAATAAATATTTCAAGGTGACTATGATGAATATTCCACCTAGTACTTAGTCATCCTTCATATGTCGGTTATAGCCCATCTCCTTACACACAAGTCTGAGATAAGCCTGTAAAATGTAATTATTTGATTAGCGATGACTGAAACTTGGGCAGAAATGGAATTTCATAATTTAGATTTAGGTGATGAACGTCTTAATAAAAGAGCCGTTAAATTGATAGAAACTTTTACAAAATCTCCTAAGTCAAGTATTCCCCAAGCCTGTCAAGGTTGGGCCGAAACACAAGCAACTTATCGTTTTTATGCGAATGAAAATGTGACTTGGGAAAAGTTATTAATGGCGCATACCGATCAAGTTGAACAGCGCATCATTGCGAGTGAAGAGCCT
>DAOUSL010000457.1 GCA_030627235.1 Thioploca sp. | reverse complement strand
GAATCAGAAGCTGAGGATATATTGTTTGATAATTTCCCAGATATTTGGTTAAATATATTGATGGAATATGCTGATTTTCAAAATAAATTTAGTAAAACACAAAAAAAATTGGAACAGTTGCTCAATTTTTATAATAACCAGAAAAATAGTGAGCCAAAAGCACTCGAATATTTAAGGAGATTAAAAAATGCCCAACTATCTGAATATAAAAAACAAGATAAATCATTAAGATGGATTTTATTTTCAGTGCCAGTTTCATTTTATATTTCTCACAGAACTTTTCAATATGACGCAGCAGATAATTTAATTTGGTTTGATGATAAATATGCTATTCGTAATACAGCAATGCAACTTTCAAAATTAACTCCATTTATTCCATATTTAAATGAACCTACATTAAAATGGCTAATGGAAACTCAAAGAATGTTTAAAGATAAGTTTGGAGTTGAGGAATATCAGGATATTGTTACGGAATCTAAGTTGTTACCGAATAACTGGGCAGATGTATTTAAAAAATTGACTCCGCCTTGAAAAAATATGGTTTACCTAGTTACTTTTTTAACATAATGCACTGATTAAATAGCAAATTTTAATATTTGTCAGTGCATAAATTCCAAGGAGTTTAAATAATGATTCAAAGTAGATTATACCATCTTTTTTGGCTAGTAATTTTATTGCTAATTCATCCGGTTGTTATGGCAGATGATTGGAAGGATTTGCATAATGATTTAGATAAAGATTTTTTAGAGTATTTGGACACAGCAAGATTGATGAAGTGACTAAGAAAAAGCATACTGAATTAACAGAGCGTCTTTGTAAAATTCACGAGCAAGGAGCTAAAAGTAATAAAGTATTTGAAATCATGCGTTATTATGATCAATTTGATCCAGAACCGGATATTAAGTTAGATTTAGTCCTAACAAAATTGTGGTTTGATGGTTTAAAAGGGTGGTATATTGCAAGCAACACGTTAATTTTCAATCTATTTTTAATAGACCCTGAATGGAGTAAAGAACATCAAAAAACAGAATACTACTTTGTAGATGAACTTCCAAAAAAATTTGAAAATTTTGAAT
>DAOUSL010000443.1 GCA_030627235.1 Thioploca sp. | reverse complement strand
TATAGTTAACAAACTTTTCTTTTTCTCATGGGCTTTTCTTTTTCTCATGGGCTTTTCTTTTTGATTGTATGCTTAAATTTTAATACGGCAAAATTAAGTTCTATCGTCGTTCCTGCTTCGCTCGTTTGTAAATCATCATCTAATACTTCTGCGATTAGTTCACCACTACGTTGCATTAAACTTTTCTGGTCTTGTTTATTTTCTATAGTTGAAAGCTCATTGACTGTACGTGAAAGTTCGCGGATTTTAGAGAAAGTTTCTATGATTGCAAAAGTGGCTTCTGTTGCTTGTTTGCTTTTCAGTATTGTCGCTAGCATATACAAGCCTTTTTCAGAAAAAGCCTTAGGTAAATGAGGTGAAAATTTTAATTTTTCAAGGTGGTCAATATTTTTGACCACCTCTAATTTTTCATCTTTTGTTAATTCAAATATATAACCATCTGGAAATTTTTCTGAATTATTAGAAACTGCTTGATTAATTTCTTTTGTAGCGACACCATAAATATCAGCAACATCACTATCGATTAATACTTTTTCATCACCTAGCTCTATAATTAAACTTTGTATTTTTTCTAGCTTTAGAATATTCATAAGTTTTCCTTAAATTAGCTCATCTTCTTGATAATTTTTTTGCGACAGAGCCAATAATCTCATCCCAACGCATAGGATTTATCCCTGTACCTGGTCTTTTAATAAATCAAAGGAAAACCAATGGGGTCAGACTCGATTGATTCATAATTAAGCTACTCTTTCTTTTCTTTAACAATATCCAGTGCGATGATTTCATTATGCTATGCAAGTAGCATAGTCAGCCCCCGCAACCGATATTTTCAATTTTGGAAATCAAGGGGAATCAAGGGGGCAGCCAGCTTGATATTGTCCATTATTTTCTTATTATCACAAATTGATACTGAGTAATTACGTTTTCTTTATTCATAATGAGTCCACATACGATATACTTTTATTATCTTTTCTGCCTCTAGAATAATGTAACTGTTTTCATTTATCAATCCACGTCATGTTCGACTTTATTTTAGTAAAATCAATAGCTCGGTCAGCTTGATATGCCTCATTTAGCCGGCCATTCTCAATATGCCGATGACTAATCCACCCAAAGCAATCAATACACCAAAGCTCCAACGCATTTGTAATTTTATTTCTTGATG
>DAOUSL010000359.1 GCA_030627235.1 Thioploca sp. | reverse complement strand
TAGTTAAATTTATTTAAAGCATGTAGATATTATGTTAGAATTGATATAATGTTAAGCTAAATTAAAACTGACCTAGTAACGCCAATTTGAAAGGTTAGGCACTCATGTTTTATGATAAAGATGTTAACACTTGCATCATAACAAAACGTTCAAGTATCTTCTTGAGCAAAAACAACACGCTTTTCAACTTAGCGTTATATTTTTCATGCCATATCATGGCGTATTAATCTTAAGAGGTAATAGATGGAAATTGTTGCAGTAATTAATTATAAGGGCGGAGTAGGAAAAACAACTGTTACGTCTAATTTAGCAGCTAATTTAGCTTGGAGAGGAAAGAATGTATTAATTCTTGATATGGATGCCCAATCTAGTTTAACATTTTCATTCGTTACTCCTGATTATTGGGATAAATCATTAAAGGATACTAAAACAATCAAAAATTGGTTTGATTGTATTAGTCAAGGTAATCCCACAATGCCTTTATATGATTTAGTAATTAATCCTGATGTCGTTAACTCTTTTCTAAAGTCAAATGAAAAAACAGGTAATATTGACTTAATTTCATCTCATTTAGGGTTAATCAATGTTGATTTAGAATTAGCAACTCTTTTAGGAGGGGCAAGTCCAACTCAAACACAAAAAAAGTATCTAAAAGTTCATGGAAAACTTAGAGAAGAACTAAAAACCTTATCAGAAGAAATGAATTATGACATTGTATTAATTGACTGTCCTCCGAATTTCAATATCGTTACAAAAAATGCACTTATCGCTTCTGATAAAATTCTAATTCCAGCCAAACCTGATTACCTTTCAACATTAGGAATTGACTACTTAAAAAAGAGTGTTGACTCATTAATTAATGATTTTAATCACTATGCTAGTACAGATGAAATACATATAGAAGTAAACCCTGAATTGATAGGAGTAGTATTTACAATGATTCAAATATTATCTGGAGAACCCATATCAATACAAAGACAATATATTGAGCAAACAAGGAAATTAGATGTTCCTGTTTTTAATTCAAAATTTAGAGATAATAAAACAATGTTTGCCGATGCTCCAAGAGATGGTATGCCTGTAGTTTTAAAATCATATTCAAATAAGACATATTCAGATATTGTTACTGAAATAAAAGAATTTGTGGATGAATTTAATATCAAGCTAGGAATATAGCTATGAGCAATAAGAAAGTAATTAATAATTTACTTCTTTCTGTTAATAAATTAATCAAAGGATTAACTAATGAAGAATTAGAAGCTCTTGAAACTGGAAAATTTAAGTTATTATTAGAAATTTCAAAAACAAAAAGTTCTAAATCATCATCAATTTCTCTTGACGAAATTTCAATAAAAAGTTTAATTGAACAGCTTGATTTGGCTAAATCAAGAGAAGAAGGTTTTAAAATTGTTAAATTAGCTTTAAAAAATAAAAAGGAATTAGAAGTTTTTGCTAAATACATTGATGTCGCGGTTATGATAAGTGACAAAGTAGATAAAATAAGAAGTAATATTGTTGATGCTACTGTAGGAGCAAAACTTAGGTCTAATGCAATTCAAGGAAAAGAAATATAACAAAAAATTCAGAAAAAGAAATCGGATACAAAATGAAAATAAAAAGACAAATAACTCAATATATGAAAAAAATACTTTTTTTTACTTTGCTAATTCCAATTGTTTCTGGGTGTGCTAATCATGTTCCAATGGATTGGCAAGCAACAGGTGGAAGTAGAGGAGATGGTACAGTTA
>DAOUSL010000215.1 GCA_030627235.1 Thioploca sp. | reverse complement strand
AATGCCGTCGTCAATTTGTTTTAGAACCCAAAAATACTCTATCTCAAGAGAGACTTAATAGATAATATTAGAAAAAATACCATTAGCAGGGATTGCAAGGATAATTGACATTAATGAGCGTTGTTTGCAAAATTATGTTAATAAAAAATATGAATTCTATTCCAAGAGTAATTGTTAGAAGCACACTTTCTTTCTCTAAAAAACTTTTTAATCACATTGGAGCTATATGGATTTTTATTCATCACCTGTTTGGAGAAGAATCATTAGCATTGTTTATATGATATCTTTTTCTCTTTTAACGTTGATTATCCTTCAAAATTTATATTATGTCATCAATTATTTATTTTAATAGGAACAAGTAGGCGAACGATTATTCAATATCCTCATTCAGCCACTCGAATCAAAAACATAACCACCACCCCAGTATTTAATAAAACTATAAATTCAAGAACAAGTTTTTATCTTAGTTAATTTACTTCCTAACTTATTAGGAATACTATCCCACTTTTTGCCTATATATTTATCTCGCCAAGACTCTTTGAACCTGACTCAAATTTATATTTTATACATCACTACCCATACTGACAACGATTAAACATAAAAATTTCAACAATCAAGTTAAATTGGTAAACGAATTATAATCGTAGTTCCTATTTCCTCAGAAGTTTCAAGCTGAATAGTACCACCTTGTGCTTCTGCCATTAATTTAGCCGAATAAGTTCCTAAACCAGTACCATTACTTTTATTTAATGTTGTATATTTATCAAAAAAATTATTTTGGATGGCCTTGGGAACTGCTCCTTTATTATGAATGCTGATAATTTTAGCGTCTTCTTCACTAAGAGTAATCGTTATATGTTCCGTTTTTGGCGATGCTTCTACAGCATTTTTTAACAAATTATCTAACATGGAATAACATAATGTCTCTTCTCCTAACACTGTGAATTTAGTATTTTCAGCAATAGGCTTACCACAATAAATTATATCTACAGTTAACTTTTTAAGTTCTATTAAATATTTACTATTAAAAATTATTTTTTCAATAATATCAATTATATTAACTAAAATAGGTAAGCAATGATACTGGCCGATTTCCATTTTATAAACATCAAAAAAACGATTTAACATATTCAACATTTGATGCCCTGAATTACTTATCTGATTAAATGCGATCTTTTTAAATTCTGGTTTTAAATTTGGCTCTTCCATCAGAAGATCTGAAAATGTTATAATCCCATTTAAAGGTGATTTAAGATCGTGTTGAATAATATGTTCTACATTTTTGCGTAAGGCTTCTGCTTTTTCTAAAGCTTCTTTTTGTGATTTTAATTTTTCATAAGCAAATTTCAAATTAAGATGAGTATTAACTCTTGCCAGTAAAATAACTGAATTAAAAGGTTTAGTCACATAATCAATCCCTCCTAACTCAAAACCTTTCAACATATCTTCATCGGCTGTTTTGGCAGTAAGAAAAATCACCGGAATGTGTTTAGTTTTAGCATTGTTTTTTAGACGACGACAAGTTTCAAAGCCATCTAATATTGGCATAATAACGTCCAACAAAATTAAATCCGGATTGATATTATCAGCTGCGTCAAGTGCTTGTTGACCATCTTGAGCGACGTGTATTTCGTATTCATGTTCTAATAATATGGAACCTAATACTTGAATATTTTTTAAAGTGTCATCAACAATTAAGATGAGTGGTTTTTTATTCATATAGTTTTTTTATTAAGCAATTTGATCAAGTTATCTATTAAATCTGGATATTTTTGCAAAGGCAATGTATTCATATCAAATAATTTAGCCTTGACTTATACTTTGCCATTCTGTATTTATTTTGGATAATATTTAACAATTTAGGTAACTTAGGAAGAATTTTGGCAATTAAGGTGATTATTTTATTTTGCTTGATAATTTCATCATATTTTTAAACTTGGCAATATTCTATTCAAATGGTAAACTAAAATAAAAAGTACTACCTTGTCCTACTTCGCTTTCTACTCCAACTTTTCCATTTAACTTTTCTGCAATTTGTTGGATTATAGATAAACCAAGCCCATGTCCTTCAGCCTGAGCATTTGTGTGTAAACGAGTGAAAGGAATAAACAATTTAGCTTGAGATTCTGTAGATAAACCTTGACCATTATCTTTTACCCAAAAACGTACCATATTATCATCTTCTATAATATCGGCTCCTAATTCTAATTTAGGCGGATAACCACCATATTTTAAGCCATTGCTAATATAATTTGCCCAAATTTCTTCTACCCAAGGCCCATAACTGATAACAGTGGGAAAATTGTCTGGAATAGTTATTTCTGCGTTACAACCATTGATTGCATAAATTAATCGTTCTTGTACTTGTTTAATAATAGTAGACATATTTAATGGTTGCTTATCTATTACATCATCTTTGCCAGTTTTAGCGAATAATAACAAGGAAGAGATAATATCTTCCATTTTATGTCCGGCTTTGGCAATTAAACTAAGTTGTGACCTTAATTCATCGTCTAACAGGTCGTCTTCAATACATATTTCAGTTAATTCATCAGAATAGCCAATAACTGTATTTAGAGGATTTTTTAAATCATGGGCAACGGTGCGAGAAAAAGCATCTAATTGTTGATTGCGTTGTTCTAATTCGATAGTATATTCTTGCATTTTTTTTTGTAACTGATACAATTTGATTTGAGTATTAACTCTTGCCAGTAGAACAACTGAACTAAAAGGTTTAGTCACATAATCAATCCCTCCTAATTCAAAACCTTTCAACATATCTTCATCGGCTGTTTTGGCAGTGAGAAAAATCACCGGAATATGTTTAGTTTTAGCATTGTTTTTTAGACAACGACAAGTTTCAAAGCCATCTAATATTGGCATAATAACATCCAACAAAATTAAATCCGGATTGATATTATCAGCTGCGTCAAGTGCTTGTTGACCATCTTGAGCAACATGTATCTCGTATTCATGTTCTAATAATATGGAACCTAATACTTGAATATTTTTTAAAGTATCATCAACAATTAAGATGAGTGGTTTTTTATTCATATAGTTTCTTGATTGAGCAGTTTTATCAAGTTATCTATTAAATCTGGATATTTTTTCAAAGTAATCGGCAATGTATTCATATCAAATAATTTAGCTTGGTTTTGTAACAACTTGCCCCAATCTTGCAAAGGTGGATAGCCATATTCATCACCTAAAGTTTGTATTTGTTCACCAAATGTTATTAAAGTATTAATACCTAGTGATGGAGCTTGACTTATATTTTGCCATTCTGTATCTATTTTATTTTGGAGAATGTTTAACAATTCAGATAACTTAGGGAGCATTTCGGCAGTTAAAGGAATCATTTCAGTTTGCTTGATAATTTTATCACATTCTTCTTTAGAATGAGCTAAAAATCTACTTATTTCTATAATTAAATCATGACGATTGATAGGTTTTCCCAAAAGTCCATCACAAAACTTTTTAAGTTTATCTTTTTCTGTTTTCATTAAAGAAGCAGTTATAAAAACAATTGGGATATGTTTTAAATTTTCATGTAATTTAATACATCTAGATGCTTCATAACCATTCATCACCGGCATCTTTTTATCCATTAAAATCAAATTTGGATGGTGTTGTTCCGCTAAAACAATTGCATCTTTACCGTTATCAGTTTCCAACAATTCAAGGGTTTTGTAAGGAGCAAGATATGCGGTGATTAAATCACGATTTAGTTTTATATCTTCTACAATCAATATTTTAGCTGGTTCAAACAGAATTTTTTCTAGGTTAAAATTAGTAACCGATTCACTAGCTATTGATGTTGCAATTTCCACTTTAGGAAAACATACTTTAAAACTACTACCTTGATTTAATATACTTTTGAGACTTATTGTTCCGTTCATCATTTCAACCAAACGGCGTGTTATAGTTAAACCCAGCCCAGTACCTCCATATCTAGCATGTTCTTGCCCATTTTGTTGAGTAAATGCGGTAAAAATTTTTTCTTGATGTTTGATATTTATCCCTTTGCCACTGTCTTCTACAGTAAAGATAAATTCACCTTGTTCTCTTGTCGTTTCAATCCAAGAACTTGTCAATTTAATAAAACCACCATCAGTAAATTTAATTGCATTACTCAATAAATTCAACAAAATTTGTCGTAATCGAGTTTCATCAAGAAATAATGCACTTGGCATGTTTGGAGCAATATCTATTTTAAATTCTAACTGTTTTTCTGTTATTTTACTGACAAAAAGTTGACCTATATCATGAAAAACATTGGTTGGTTCTATCGCAGTATATTCAAGTTCCAATTTACCAGCTTCAACTTTGGCTAAATCTAGTATATCATTAAGTAAACTAAGCAAAGATTTACCGCTACTATTAATCGCAGCAAGATATTCTTTATACTGTGGTTCTTGTAATTTGCTAGACAGAATTTCCGTAAAACCAAGAATAGCGTTCATAGGAGTACGAATTTCGTGACTCATGTTAGCGAGAAACTCACTTTTGGCATGGTTGGCAGCATCAGCTTTTTCTTTGGCTTGTTTAAGAGCATTTTCAATTTTCTGGCGTTCAGTTATATTGCGAACGGAAGCAACTATTAAATAACCAACATCAAAATTAAGTGATTGCATAAGAATTTCAACCGGAAACTCCGATCCATCTTTGCGATGGTGTGTTGTTTTAATTATGCCTTGACGATTACTACTAATAATTTCATCAAATCTAGCTACTAATTGAAGTTTAGTACAATAAGGTTTTATATCTTGTGGCCCCATAGTTAGCAATTCTTCTTGCGAATATCCAGTGCTGTCACAAGCCATTTTATTCATATCAACAAATTTCATCTTTTGTCGATCAATTATAAAAATAGCATCAGCAGCATTATCAAGAGCAGCCCGAAATCGCCGCAGTGATTCCTCAGCTTGCCGACGCTTAACGTGATTTCTTTGTACTGTAATGGCATATTCAATATCAGTAGCTAATTTTTTAAATAATTTGACCGTATCTGCATCAAAATCATCAGATTTTTTAGAATAAGCATTCATTACTCCAATTTTTTGGCATTTTGGTAATTTCAAAGGTATTGCTATGACAGAAGAATATCCATGTTGTAAAGCTTGTAAACGCCAAGGACTAAAATTTAGATCAGTCGAAATATTTCTGGCAAAACATACTTCCCCAGTCCGAATAGCAGTGCCAGCTGGCCCTTGGCCCAATTTATTATCTTCCCAACTGATATTAATAGCTTCCAAATAGTCTTTTTCATACCCAGCTTGAGCTACCGGACGCACAGTTTTTTGAGTATCATGTTCTGCAAAACCAATCCACACTAAAGCATAACCTATATCATGGACTAAAACCTGACATAGTTCATTAAGCATAGTCATCTCATCATTGGCATGAAAGATAACCGAGCGACATTTAGTTAATACTTTCAATGCATAATTTGCCTTTTGTAGCTGTCTAGTGCGTTCTTTAACCAACTCTTCTAGGTTATTTCGATGTTTTTCCAGTTCTTGCTCTATCCGTTTGTGTTTAGTTATATCACGAATAACCGCAGAAAAAGATCTTTTACCCTTAACTACCCAAGTTGTGACGGATATATCTAACGGAAATTCGTCTCCTCCTTTTTTTAAACCAGATACTTCAATTGTTTTGCCTTTTAAATGAGTTTCACCATGTGCCTGCGAAAAATATTTTTTATAACTGAAGTTACGCAAAGTATTATAAATGTAACCATAAATAATGTAAATTCAAAGTAAATTAAGTTATAATCAAAAAATGGATAAATATCAATTAGATT
>DAOUSL010000138.1 GCA_030627235.1 Thioploca sp. | reverse complement strand
TTGTTTACCATTGTGAATATGTCCATTCTTTTTTATATGTTTGGAGTTACAGGACATTTAATGATTTTTTTCTTAATTAAAATTTATTTGTAATATGTATTTTTATATCATTTTGTTATAAAATAATTTTGCAATATCAAATATATTTTATTATCACATAATCTTATTTATAACTTTACATCTATAACACTACCCAATTAGAACAAGAATCGTATATCAGTAGCACCGGCGAAAGTGGTGGCAATGTGTTTATTCGTGCCGGTGAGTTCACGATGGACAACAACACTATTTATGCCCATACTTTGGGTGTGCAAGATGGCGGCGTGGTAGATATTCAAGCCGATAACATCACCTTGAACAATCGCTCGAAAATACGTGGTGTACGGAAAACTTAGGTGATGGAACGGATATTCAATTTTCTGCTAAAGAAACAATCAAGTTCACTGATAATAGTATTTTAAACACTTATGCAGGCGACGGACCTCATCATGGTCAAGTTGGTAATGCGGATTAGATCCATTTAAAAGCTAAGGATATCGAATTTAACAATATACTTCCAACTGTTAATGGCGTTTTTTCCACTGATACTTATGGTACAGGGCAAGGTGGAGATATACATTTTATTGCAGAAAATAATATAAATATGGTAAGTGAAAGTTATGTTCAAAACAGTACTTTTGGAAATGATGTGCCTGCCAAAAATGCTGGAAATATTTATCTATACGCTAAGAATATCAATCTGGAATCTAGTGTTGTGCTGACTTCCAGTAGAGGCAATGGCAACGCCGGGAAAATTGTGATTAAAACTGGACAATTACATCTAAGTAAAAACGGTAAACTTCTTTATGCGAGTTGGTTGTGGTCAAGAAATACTGCCAGTGGTAATAGTGGTGGAATAACTATTCAAGCGGATGAGATTGTACTAGAAGATGGTGCGGATGTGAGTACTGAAAATATCGGGAGTGGAAATTCTAACGACATTGATATTCAAACTAATTATTTAACCATTCGAGGGGCAGATAAAAAACGTGGTCGGGCAACTGCAATATTTTCTAATGCTGAAGGCAATTTAAGAATCGAAGAACCACAATTTATTATCAACAGTGGTAAAATTGTTGCGAGAGCTTTTGAAAGTCATGGAGGAAATATTAACCTTGAATCAGAAAAATTTATCTCTTCTCCAAATAGCATTGTAAGTGCTTCGTCAAAACTAGGCATAACTGGAACTGTAAAAATAGAATCTATTGACATTGATTTAACCGGAGCCTTAAAAACTTTCGGCACTAATTTCCTCAATGCCGCTGCCCATATGAAACGTCCTTGTACCATAGAAGATATAATGGAACCAGATACTTTCTAAGTTTATCAATTGACTGGTAGTCCACCATCTCCAGCTGATTTTATTGCTAATGAATTAGTTTTAATTGAGGATGAAGAAGAAGTTGATTTATCGATTGAAGTTAAGGAAGTAAAACAGATAGATTGGACTAGTTGTCGACCTGAGTTGTTGGTTAGTAATCTTTAAGTTTTGAACAAGATTTAACGGATTGAAGGATAGGCAGGATTTTAAATTGGCCTTAATCTTGTTTATCTTTATAATCCGTGTAATTATGTTTAAAACTTCAAAGGAAAGAAAAATGAAATATTTACTAATAATACCAATATTAATCATCATATTATCCACCAACGCCGAAGTAATTACTGATGGCACTCTAGGCCAACAAATTAATCTACCCGGCTCAAATTTCCAAATCACTTCAGATTTAGGCCAACAACATGGTGGCAATCTCTTCCACAGTTTCCAAGATTTTAATTTAAATAGTTTAGAAAGTGCTACTTTTTCTGGACCAAATAATATTCAAAATATCCTTAGTCGTGTCACTGGTGGTAATCCATCTAATATTGATGGCTTAATTCATTCGACAATTCCTAATACTAATTTCTATTTCATAAATCCACATGGGATTGTATTCGGAGAGAACTTTCAATTAGATGTGCAAGGTGGTTTCCACGCTAGTACAGCTGATTATTTGCGTTTAGGAACTGAAGGAAGATTTAATGCTCGACAACCTAGTGAAAGTTTATTAACCGTTGCTCCAGTTGAAGCATTTGGTTTTTTAACTAATAATCCAGCTCCAATTACTATGCAAAATCCTAATTTATATAGTTATGACGATCTATCATTTATTGGTGGAGAAATAAATATTAATGGTGTTAATGGTCAGTTTCCTCAAGTTAATAAAGAAGATATTGTTAGCGATGAAACTCCTAAGCTTGAAGATGTAGATTTTAGTTCTTCAATAATTACTGAGTTTGGACAGATAAAATTTGCTAGTATGAATTCAACTGGTGAATTTAATAATTTGGAATTAAATGGAAATGGTGGACAAGTTACTATAAATAATACTCAAATATATAATATAGAAGATAATTTCCTAGCTTTTGCTGATAAACTTGTCATGAATAATAGTGGCATTTTTAATGATCAAGGAGAATATATTGATATTAAAGTTAATAATTTACATTTAATAGATAGCATTATTGTTTCTGGAATTGAGCAGGGTAAAGCTGCCAATATTAATATACAAGCATCTAGTTCCATAGATTTGCAAAATAGCATTATTGTTAATACACCAATAAATGAAGATGTTAAAGGTCAAGGTGGAAATATTAATATTAACACTCAACAATTATCAATTACTGATAATTCATATATAATTAGTGATATTAAAGCTGGTGAAATTGGGGGAAATATTGCTATTAAAGCGGATAATATTTTAATAAACAGTGGTAGTTTTATCGGTAGTATGTCTGAAAGCGTTGAAATAACTGGTAAAGCTGGAGATATTTATATAGAAGCTAATAACATGCAATTAATTGATGGCACTGCTATTATAAATGCTACATTTGGTTCGGGAGATAGTGGGACAACTACTATAAAAGTCAGTGGTATTTTAGAAATATCTGGGGTTATATATGAGGATGAAGAGGTTATACCTGGTGGTATTATCAACCTTCCACCTCCTAATTTAATAATTGCTGAAAAATGTCCTACATGTGATTTGAAAAAAGACACTGCTTTAGGTAAAACTGGACCTATTGAAATACAAGCTGGAGAAATAATTTTAACCGATGGTGCAACTATTTCCAGTGCAACATATGGTTCTAGTGATGCTGGAATTATTACAATTACAGCAGATACATTGACTATTGTAGGAACTGATTTAATTAACAGTAGTATAAATAGCGAGTCACCTATTGCAAAACCAGAAGCTGGTAATGCTGGTGATATTAAAATTCAAGCTAATCGGATAAATTTAATTGACGGTGGAGAGATTAATACTTCAACAGCAAATGCTGCTGGGGGCAATATTACTATAAAAACTCAGAATTTGATATATTTAAAAAATGGACAAATTACTACTAGTGCTAATGGTGGAAAAGATAATGGTGGTAATATTACTATTGATAATCTAACTTTTATAGTGTTAAATAATGGGCAAATTAAAGCTCAAGCAAATAAAGGACATGGTGGTGATATTAGAATATCTGCGGAACAATTTATTACCTCTTCAAATAGTGTAATAAGTGCCTCCTCAAAACTAGGTTTGGACGGCAATATAGAAATCACCTCTCCAGACATGAATATGGAAGGTTTTTTAGTTGTATTATCAGACGATGTTATGGATATTAGCCATTTAATGAAAACTCCTTGCGGACAAAGATTAGGTGAAAATTTAAGTAGTTTTGTCGTAAACCCAAGTGAAGGTTCTCATAGCTCTCCAGATGATTTATTGCCAAGTGGACCATTATTATCGGATAATTTGCCTGTTAAAGAAATTGTTTATACCAAAAGTTCAGACAAAAAATTAGCTTTTTCAACTTGCAAGAATTTTTGAACAAGATTTAACGGATTAAAGGATAAGCAGGATTTTAAAGTATTTAGATTTAATCATATTTTATCTTTTAATCCGTGCAATCATGTTCAAAAACTTAAAAACCTATTGAATTGCCATAATTTTCTGATTAGCAGTATTCACTAAACTCAACAATTCCGCATTAGAATATTGTATTCCAGTTGCTAAATTCTTACTCAAGGCAGATAGATAACTTTGCAAGTCTTCCAAATTACTTGGATTTATTGGACAAGCTAGATTATTTAGTCGGAATCCATGCCAACAAGCAACTCCATTCGGTGGACATTTGCTTTTATTATAACCTTGTTTCCGCAATTGCATTCCAACCCATTGTATTGTTCTTGCTTCGCATTTATTATGCAAACACCAACCTTGATAAACTAAATAAATATCTCTAGCTCTTTCCTTGTTGGTCGAATCAGGAATAAAACAATCTGCAATAAAATTCTCAAAAGTCTTTTGTTCTACTTTACCTTTCAATTGTTGATTGGGTAGAGAATATTGGCCAGTTTTGCGGATGCTTGGAAGAACTTTTTCAAACACCCAGTCCTGAAAAATTACTGCTTCTTTCTTACGACTTCCAAAAATAACTCGGTAAAAATTTGGTTCATTAATGAAGTTAAGTCTTGCTACACTTCGTTCAAAAGCAACCTCATTTGAAATGACCCCGCTTTTATTAAGTCTTTTTAGTAACTGTGATGGATTACCTATTTTCAAAATATCACAAGCATCTTTGAGGCAAAACCAAAGTTCACCATTTTCATCAACCATCGTTCTGAGTTGATTGGATTCAAACTCAAAAGACATCAACTTACTAGGTTCTTCAGTTTGAAAGTCCTGCTTTTTAGCTTGATTAACCGCAGTTTGGAATTTTATTTTAAACCATTCACCTTGTTGCCTATATTCAGCAAAATGTTTGTGCAGATAACGTTCTACTTCCTTAGCATTTAGGCAAAGTGGCGATAAATATTGTTTTACAACTGCTGTGCCAGTGGCTTTGGCTATTTCAGCAATCCGTCTTTTAGGACAAGAACTACGGCCTATTTTGATTAAACCATGTTTAGATTCAACGATGTATAGATGGGATAACATTAATCTGCTCCAATTTTAGGAAGCAAGCCACCATGCTATAATGATTACACGGCAAGACTATGCTCCATTAGTTAATTGTCTAGGCTTGGGGTTGTCATTAAAACTATCCTCAAGCTACTTATAGCTATTTAATCAGAAAATTATATGATTTGCAATCTTTGGTGCTTACAATGTTAAAAAAATTATTCATAATATTATTAATTAGCCATTCTCTAAACGCCGAAGTAATAACAGACGGCACGCTTGGTCAAAATATAAATTTACCCGGCCCCGATTTCCAAATAACTCCAGATTTAGGCCAACAGCATGGCGGTAATCTGTTCCACAGTTTTCAAGATTTTAACTTGAATAGCTTGGAAAGTGCTACTTTTTCTGGCTTCAATAATATTAACAATGTTATAAGTCGAGTAACTGGTGGCAATCCATCCAACATTGATGGCTTAATTCGCTCGACAATTCCCAATGCCGATTTCTATTTCCTCAATCCATATGGAATTATGTTTGGGCCAAATGCTAGATTAGATGTGCAAGGTTCTTTTCATGTAAGCACTGCGGATTATTTACGCTTGGGAGAAAATGGGCGCTTTGATGCTCGTAATCCAAATGGTAGTTTATTGACAGTTGCACCGATTGCAAGTTTTGGTTTTTTGGATAATCCACATGGCAAAATTGAAATAACTGGACAAAGAACTGACTTAGAAAATCCAAGAGCATTGTTGCAAGTGCCTGATGGTAAAAGCTTGTCTTTGATTGGTGGGGATATTTATCTCAGTCAAGGAGTCAATGAACTACCATTGGTTATTTCGGTAACTGGTGATAACTCTGAACAAATGCAAAAAAACCAATATCTTAACCAGAATTTTAATCAACTTTATGCTCCCGGTGGTTATGTAAATTTAGCGGCTATTAAACAAGCTGGAGAACTAGCTGTGACAAAAAACGGATTAAATACTACTGCTAAAGGTGGCACAATTAATTTAGAACAAGAAGCCTATATCAGCACCACCGGAGAAAATGGCGGTAATATCTTTATTCGAGCTGGGCAATTTAGCATGGACAATAGTACTATTCATGCTCGTACTTTGGGTTTGCAAGATGGCGGCGTAGTGGATATTCAAGCTGATAACATTGAATTAAACAATTTATCAAAAATACAAGGTGGTACGGAAAATTTAGGTGATGGTACAGATATTTTACTTTCTGCTAATGAAACTATCTACATTGCTCAAAACAGCCCATTAAATACCAGAGCTGGTAACCAATTTAATCTAAACCAACAAGTAGGAAATGCCGGTCATATCCATTTGCAGGCTCAAGATATAAAAATTGAATTTGTACATCCTATTTTCAATGAGCGTTTTTCCAGTGATACTTTTGGTAGCGGACGAGGAGGAGATATGCACTTTAATGCTGAGAATCGTTTGGATTTACTAGATAGTAATTGGATTGAAACAGCTACTTGGGGAGATGATGAATTTGCCGGAAATGCTGGTGATGTTTATGCGTCTGCTAATATTTTAAATGTAGAAGGAAGCATTCTTGCTACTGGGAGTCGTGGCAGTGGAGATGCCGGAAAACTAACTGTTAAAGCTGGACAACTATATATGGGAAAGACAGGGATTTCACTTCCTATGAGTAGTTGGTTTCGAAGCTATAATCGGGCTAAAGGAGGTAATGGTGGCAAAATCATTATTCAAGCTGATGATATGCTAATGGAAGGTGGAGCATCTATTACTACTGTTAATCAAGGCTCTGGAAATGCTGGTGATATTGATATTCAAGTGGATAACCAATTAGTTATTCGAGGCTCAGATAATAAGTGGGGTAAGGTAACCTCGATATATGCCACAAGTGCTCCTAGTAATGAAGAAACACAAGCTGGTAATGCTGGTAATATTCATATACGTGCCAAAGAACTTAAGTTAGAAGATGGTGGAAGAATTGATGCCAGCACTAAAAGCTCTCATCCTACATCTTCCAGTGGTCGAGGTGGCAATATAGTCCTAGAAATAGAAGAAGCGTTGATTTTATCCGGAGTGAATTTTCATGGAGAAACTGCTAATGGTTTTGGTAGTGTGATTGCTTCACGTACTAAAGGTAATTCTGGTGATGCTGGCAATATTCAAATTAAAGCAAGAACGGTATCTATTTTGGAAGGAGCATCAATAGAAACCGGAAGTGATAATCGCAGTCATGGTGGTAATATTCAAATTAAAGCTGATAAATTTATTCTTATCAGTGGCGATGCTTCACAAATTACCCTTAAAGAACCACTATGGTCACAAGATAATTATTTATCTAAATTTAATCCACAAACTTACAACCAATCTACTAGTGGCGTTTATTCTAATACTATTCAGGCGGATAGTATTGGTAACAGTGGTAATATTGAATTATCAACCCCACAATTAGAATTGCGTAATCATGGAAAAATTTCTACCACCAGTGAAGGTGAAGGGCAAGCTGGACAAATTATTTTAAATGTTGAAAAATTGTTACTCAACGATAATACCTTGATTCGTTCTAACACCGATTTAGTGAATCAATTGACTTTTGACTCCGAGTCCACACGCGATAATCAATTAATTAGTTTAGGTACAGTAGTGAAAACACTTGATACTGGGACTGGTAAAGCATTTTACCAAATCAATTTTGGTAATCGTTTATTCAATTTCATGCCTATAACTAATGTAGCTGATCTAACTGCATTGAAAAATTTGTCAGAACAAATCCAAATGGACAATTCTTTTGGTGTGCAGGGGAAGTACAATGGTGATATCGTAACTGTAGCAGATACAGGAAATGGGCAGTCGGCACGCTTTATAAGTTCTAATTTCATGGATAATCTTCGATGGACTAAAATTGATGAGAATACCAAAGTAGTTTTAGATAAACCTGATTATTCATTAGATTCTGTAGAAGTTGACAATAGTGTTCAACTACCTTATAAAGAAGGTACACAAATTCATGTTAAAGATATGGGTAATGGTAAGGCTGCTGATTTTATTTATTTTTATTCAGAAACAGATGGACAGATAGCTAATGGCGATACATCACGTGTCAAATATTATCAAGTTGCTGATATTGATGCTTTACAACAGCTTAATGCCACTACTAACTTATTACTAAGCACACAAGTTGATGTAAATCATGTTGGTGATGATCATTCGGTTCGTTTTATTTTTGATGGTAATGATTGGATACGTTTTAATCAAGCACTGGAAATTCCTGATATAGAAGCTCAACAAAATTTGATCTTCGCTAAACCCGGCCTCATTGCCAATTTACCAACTGGAAACACTATTTATACTGGCAGAGAATGGATAGATTTAGGCCAAACCTACCGTGTCAACACTTTGAGCGAAAGGAATAACCTAAACGTAAAACATGGCGATTTAGTTAAAGTTTTAGATACAGGCAACAGTAGATTTGATTCCTTTTTATATGCTGATGGCAAATGGATAAAACAAGTTCGTGGTGGTGATGCTGGGCAAATTGTCATCAATGCTGATAGCATTCAACTCACCGACGGTTCAAAAATTAGCACGGGTTCTATAAGTGGCGGTGGTGGAAGCGTTACCCTTAATGTAGATAAGCTGGTTTACCTCAATAATAGTCAAGTATCTATTAGTGTTAAGGAAAGTTTAGGTAGTGGTGGTGATTTAATTATTAATGGCTCACAATTTATCACTATGAACAACGGCAAAATTATCGCCCAAGCCAACGAAGGCCAAGGTGGTAATATTCGTCTCGTGGCTGACCAATTTATCACATCTCCAAATAGTACCGTCAGTGCTTCCTCAAAATTGGGAGTTGATGGTGAGGTTAATGTTGAATCGCTAGATATGGATATGGAAGGATTTTTAGTGGTGCTATCTGGTGAGGTCATGAAAGCTAGTGAGCAGATGAAAAAACCATGTAGTATGCGAGGTAGCAGTTTCACAGTACAGAAAATCAACGGCAGTCCTCAAACTCCGTATGATTATCAACCAGCACAATATTTGTCTGAAACTGATAATGAAATTGTAGATATTTCTAAAAATTCAGATAAAAAATTAGCTTTTTCAACTTGCAAGAATTTTTGAACAAGATTTAACGGATTAAAGGAAAAATAGGATTTTAAAAAGTGTTGATTAAACCTGCCAAGTTTTAGAAACCTAGCAGGTTTGAATATTCAAGTTTTGGAAGTTATTAAATCTCCATTCTTAAGAAATCGGTCTATCAAAAAAACCACTTTCTAAAAAATATGCAAAGTAAGTATCTAGTAATTCATCATCTTTTATTGGCCAATTATCATCTACAAATTCTTCTGCTTTATACTTATCTGGTAAATTTGGTTTGACAAAACTATCTTCATCTTTGGGTAAGGATGGTAACAATGGATATAAGGCGTTTCCTTGCTGTAAACTAAGCTCTTTTTTCCATTGTGCATACGAAACTTTTTTTAACTCATAGCCTAATTTCACCAATTTATCAAACAACTCATTCCAACTAGTAAAATTAGGATTAATCAAGTTAAAACTTATTCTTGAATGTTGTTGTAAAGATAGATTAATTATAACATTACTTACATAATCCACCGGTAACATATTTAATCCTATATCTTCCATAATCGGGATTTTACCAAGTTGAATACAACTTTTTATAATTGAACTAAATGTATCACCACGATTAAATATTCCGGTTTTACTATGACCAGCGATCACTGGTGGTCGATAAATCCACACTGGTAAATCACGTTCACCAGCCAGTTGAATTATCTTTTCTGCGACTATTTTACTTTGGATATAACCACCACTACCATTTAAGTATCTTGTACCTATACTGGAAATAAAATGCACTGGTTTAGACTTATGTTTACTAGCTAATCTTAAAATTTCTTCAGTTCCAAGCACATTAGTAGCTTTCAATACGGAATATGGAAAAATGTGATTAACCCAAGCTCCATTGTGATAAATTACATCAATTTTATTAGCAAGTTGTTCAAAATATTCCTTCTCCAAACCCAATAATGGTTTCGATAAATCACCTTGAACCAGAATTATTCTAGTTTTAAACGATTCATCCCAAGACATGTTAGCTTTCAGTTTATTTATTAAAATGTCTTTATCAGTAGAACGGACTAAACAATAAATATTTGCTGTAGTTTGTACTAAAAGCTCATATAGTAAATAGCCGCCTAAGAAGCCAGTAGTTCCAGTTAGAAATATGGAATTTACCGAATTCGTACTTGATAACTTTGCCGGTTGAATACTTGGGTCTAAAACTGCTTCGGCATCAAGATCGATAATGGTTTCAGTTCCAGAATTACGCGTTCTATCAATAACTTCAATCATGCCAGCGATTGTAGGTGAAGCAAATAATTCTCGTAATGGAATTTCTACTTCAAAGCTCTCGCATAACTTTGCTATAAGTTGAGTAGCAAGTAACGAATGACCGCCTATTTCAAAAAAGTTATCATGAATTCCAACTTGTTTCAAACCTAATATTTTTATCCAAATCTCCGCTAATAATTTTTCAACAGCAGTTTGTGGCATTGCAGAAGCTATTGGTTGGTAGTCTTCTTCTAAACTTTCCAATGCTTTACGGTCTATCTTACCATTAGGGGTTAAAGGCAAAACATCTAATATAATAAAAGCACTAGGTATCATGTAATTGGGTAGTTTTTTCTGCAAAAATTTACGAATACTACTAGCCAAAGTACGTTGCAACATACTAAGTAAACCTTTTTCTTGGGCTAATTTATTACAAATATTTTTGAATGTAGCCTGTTCCATTGTACTAAGTTGCAATCTAATACCAACTTGACCGTCACGACTCCATTTTACTTTTCCTAGTAACCAATCAGTTTGGTTCAGTAATTTTATTTGTACAACCGCATCTTGATTAAAAATCATTCCTGATAGAGAGATGCCATGATAGGATAAGTCATTAGTTTGTAAATGAAAAATTTCTTGTCCAACTTTAACTAAGCATTCACTTTGATGAGGTATTCTGTCAACTTTCAAGTCTGATACAAAATAGGCTTTAAGGCGTTTATTACCAGATGATTCAGCAATTACTACTACTTCTAATATATTGTGATGTTGTCCTAAAACAGATTCTATCTCTCCTAATTCAATCCTAAACCCACGAATTTTAACTTGATTATCTATGCGTCCTA
>DAOUSL010000254.1 GCA_030627235.1 Thioploca sp. | reverse complement strand
TACGGTCAGTTCTCCTTCCATTTGAATTATTGGGGTCCAACTGGTGTGAACCGTGATACGCATGTTATGGTGCGCAAACTTCAGGGTGAACCGGTGTTCTAAGGTTAGTTTGATGTGGGGTGGGCTTTGGCCTGCCCTTATCTTGATTTCATGGAAAATATTTATAAATTTCTTTTCTGTGTAAAAATATTAATATAATTAGTTTGTTATCTTTAATTTTTAGACCAAGCTTATAATTTACAACTCTTATTCTATAGTATTCCTCTACATCCTATCAACCTCTTTATATTTGCTATCTCTTCTAAGGAACTTGTAACTTCAAGTTTGGGAAATTATTAAATCCTTATTCCTAATATCTATTTATAATATTGAAACTTAACACACTATTCACTATCATGGAGTAATATTTTACCATTTTACATAAACCATGCTCCCACTTGAACACCTCCTGCCAATACGTGCAGTAACTATAACCCTCCAATTCACTGCTTCTTCCAATCCCAAATTATTCCACCATCTCGCTTTGACTGCTTGGTTGCGACATTTAATTGGTGATGTGCCGAACTATGAACGTTATATCACTTTGGATGCTCCAGAAAATGGTCGTTATAAAGAAGGGGATTTTTACCGTTTTACTTTGTTTGCGTTGAATGGTGGGGAAGATTTGTTGCAACATGTCCTTAACTGCTTAACTCAGTTGCCAAATAATGTTAAAATCCGAGATGAAAAAATGCCGTTTCGGGATAATTTGATTTTTCATCAGGCTCAGGATTTATTTAACCAGGAGCTAATTAAGTTTGTTGCAGAATTGACTCCATATAGCTTGGAAACTTTACAGCAGGAAACTGATATTTGGCTTGAGCATGAGCAATGTTGGGTAACTTGGTTATCGCCAGCTAGGTTGGTATTGCCTAAATCGGTGCGTGGTAATAATGAAAAACGTTTTTGTCGGCATCGTTCGCAGATTGATTTTGCTCTTTTGAATGACCGAGTATATGATGCTTTGGCAGAACAGTTACGGTATCGAGTTGATGATGTGCCTTCTCGGATAACTGATGAAACTCAAAGGTTGGAAATGGCTGATGTGTTTTGGATTGATTATAGTTATTACGATAATAAGGGCAATGAGAAACCAATGGGTGGTTTGTTGGGGCGATTGGTGTTGGATACTGAGGATATGCCGAAAGAGCAGTGGTTGTATTGGGTATTGGGGCAGTATGTGGGAATTGGGCAGCGGCGGTCGTTTGGTTGGGGGCGGTATATATTGGAGTCGGCACAGGCTGGGCGGACTATGCCACGAATCGAGGCGAAAAATTCGTTGGTGGAGTTAGCTTGTAGGCAGGATAATTTGGAGCAGGCTTTTTTAAACCTGTCAGGATTTCAAAACCTGACAGGTTTGGGTGAAGAAAATGTAGAACGGCTAGAGCATTTACGTGAGCAGTTGTTAAATAGTTAATATAGAATCCCTACTTTGCATCAGCAGACTTTAGAACGTGAGGATGGGAGCAAGCGATTATTACAAGTACCACCGTTTTTTGATCGGGTGGCTCAACGGGCTGTAGCACAGGTTATAAGCCCAGCGTTGGATACGTTAATGTACACTGGCAGTTTTGGGTTTCGGCGAGGAAAATCTCGGCATTTGGCTACTCAGATGATTCAGAAGGCTTATCGGGAAGGTTATAGGTGGGTATTGTAGTCTGATATTGATGATTTCTTTGATACTATTCAGTGGTCACGTCTGTATACTCGATTGACAGCATTTTTTGGGGATGATGCGGTGGTGGATTTGATTATGGGTTGGATGAGTGCGACTTTGGAGGGTAAGGAGCGTAAAGTTGGTTTGCCACAGGGTTCGCCGTTGAGTCCAGTGTTGGCTAATATTATGTTGGATGATTTTCAAAGTTTAAAAAAGTCTAAATAAGTTGGTTGGCCGTAATCTGATAAATTGTCTGAATCAGGATTGAAAACTTCCAAAATACTGTTTAGTTGTTAATTCTAATTAAAATTAATTTGACAAATAAAATCTTGTTTGTTAGACTGACTCATTAGAAGTATATTTTAAGCCTTATGTTCTTTAACAAATTAAATTTATTAGTTGTTGATTTTAAAAGCGGGAAAATGCCCGCCCTTTCATGAAGGTTCACCGTTTAGGTGATTGAAACATAAAAAGTTACCTTTTTCGTCGTATATTTGACCCTTTCATGAAGGTTCACCGTTTAGGTGATTGAACATCATTGTCAGAATCAGGATTTGCAGGATTAAAGGATTAACAGGATAACTTCTCAGGTTTTATGGTTTATAATCCTGAAAATCCTTTAATCCTGCAAATCCTGATTCAGACATTTTCAGTTCGTTTCATCATTCCCAACATCCCCGTTAAAAATTCCCACTAAAACGCTCCAACATCAAATCCCTTCTTATATAAAATTCATGTAGTCCAAGAAATATCCCATTAAGTTCATTTGCATCTCCAAAAACAAATCTGGTATAATCCGTACTTTAACTTGTACAATTCCTATAAACAATATAACTTTTAGCATGGCCAATAACCTCTCTTAAAAAGAACTTAAACTGTTAATTATTAAGAAGTAAAGCATGGCCAATAACTTCTCCAAACATAGGCTTATTTGAATTATGAAAAAAGCAGTATCTTATGGTCAACTTGAATTAATTCCTGGCATTATATGTGATGCTTATGTATTAGATAATGGTAATTCTGTCATGAGTGAACGTGGTGTGGCTAAACTATTGGGAATTTACCATAATACTCTACAAAGCATGGCCAATAACGGGTTGCCAAATACACTTAAACCGTTCATTGGTAAGGATTTTAGCATGACAGTTACTTTAGTAGAAGTGACTGCAAACAATAGCCCGTACAAAGGCAGAAAAATTACTGTTTACAATAGCGAATTTGTGGAATCATTGATGCGGGCATATGCTTTGGCAAACGGAAATAATATTCTACGAAAAAATCAGGTACATATTGGACGAAGATGTGTGATTTTATTGGTAGCATTAGTTCGTACTGCCCTAGAATCCGCCATAAAACAAGCCTGTGGCCTACATTCCAATATCCAAAAGATTGCCCAAAAGAGTTACACCGATGTTGTAAAGCTGCTGAAAGATTTCAACTTTACCTGTTCAATTCAAGGTGACATTGCTACCAAGAAAGACATTTCCCAATTTACCAACCTACCAATTAGCACCATAAATTACTTCCTTAAAACCCACAGCGATACTATCAGCACCATTCAGCTTGATTCCAAAACTATCAAACAATCTGGTTCCAAAGCCAATCGTATGAACGGTTATTCATTAGAAGATGTTGGCAAGATAGTTTTAGGCATGGATTCAGTAATTGGAATAGAACTTAAGAAACAAGTATTTGGCAGTGTTAGCACCTTGGCTAAATTTGATACCAAAGGTGAAATAGAATGGCAACAAGTTCTAGCTCAAGTATTTGACAATCTTGGTTTTCAGCACAATTACCCAATAGGCAAATATAAAGTAGATTTCTTCGTCAAAGATTTAAACCTAATTTTAGAGTGTAACGGCTATGACAACCATAGTTCTTACGACCCAATGGCAGAAGCAGAAAGAGAGCAATTCATAACCAAAAATTATAGCTTAGTTCGCTTCCATCATAAGATAGATTGGAAGACTTTAGTAAATGGAATATTAAGGACTAAAATTGGACAGATTACTACATTGTATAATGTTGGTTGTTTTGATAATTCTACAGCAATTTTTGAACAAGATTTAACGGATTAAAGGATAAAACCTGATAAAACCTTTAAAACCTTTTTTGTAGATTGAGGCTTTTGATTTAATCATGTTTTATCCTTTAATCCGTTAAATCCTGTTCAAAAATTCTCTCGTTTTCATGGAAGTTCGTTTCATCATTCCCAACATCCCCGTTAGAAATGCCCACCAAAACGCTCCAGCATCATATCCCTTATAAAATTCATGTAGTCCAAGAAATAT
>DAOUSL010000137.1 GCA_030627235.1 Thioploca sp. | reverse complement strand
TCAGGATATTTTGCTTGGTAGTATTGGTGAAGGCCAGACGCTTAATCGGTATGCTTTTGTTACTGGAAGACCTATTTCGTTTGTTGATCCTTTTGGGTTGGGATATAAAGCACCAGGAGAATTAGGTCATGGAAAGCTGAATATCCATGGAAATGTCCAGATAGGTGCTTATATTATTGATTTGCCAGGAGGAAAAATTGATACGGGTACAGATAACAATATTCCAGTTGGTTCTGATGTAGACTTTTTTTATGTTAATAACCAGTGGTACAAGATTAAACATGGAACAGTACATCTTTACTCCGATATGAGTAGTTGTACAATAGTAAAAATATGGACAACAGGTGGTATGTTTTACCCAATTAACGAACCATTCTGGGTTTTTTATTATAAAGATAGTAATAAACCACAAAATTATATTAATATGCTTCACAATAACCCTAAATATGGACCTTTACCGGGTGCACCGGTTCCACCTCTTAAGTAAATCAATGAAAATAAAAAGGGTAGATATATTAACTATTTATCCTTTTTAAAGGAAAAACTTAATGAAACATCCATTAGTTATTTTTTTGTTAATAATGTCAGGTATACTTATTTTAGGTTTTATTGTGTTCTTACACTTTACTGCTGATGCTGTTGAAAAAAGGCAAAAAGAAAAATATGCACCTAAATTTTTGCAGATACCTGATGTGAAAGAAATGTCCGATTTTTTGTATTATGAGGAACATATTTTTGCAGATATTATTTTAACAAAAAACCGATTTTTAAGTCTATGGAATTTTAATGAAGATAGTTTTTTAAACACAGATATAATAGAACTTTCAGTTATTGGGGATATTGGTATTGCATGTTGGTTTAATATTATTGAATATGTGAAAATGAAAAAACCAGCATTAAAAATCCAAAATATACCTGACTTGGTCAAATACTATGATGAGGTACTTGAATTAGTTAAGCTCTTACCTCAAGAAAAAGCAAAATCTGAAAAGATAGTTTTCAAATCAGAAACTTCATGGTGCTACATAGCACCTTGGAAACCTGATAGCCAGTAGGCTGGGTTGACGAAGGAAGCCCAGCTTAAAAACTAATGAGGTGGTTGAATTTGATGCTGATGGCAATATGCTTGGTGGTGGATTGAATCAGTTTGATTCTAGGAATCGGTTGATTCAGGCTGAGAATGTAGTTTATGCTTATGATGCCGAAAATCAAAGAATTGGAGTTAATCAAACTCAATATGTAGTGAATTCACAACCAGCTTTGAGTCAGATTCTCATCAAAGATGAAAATGGCCAGAAGACTTTTTATGTCTATGGCTTGGGCTTGATTGGTCAGGAAACAGGTGATGAATATTTAAGTTATCATTTTGATTATCGTGGTAGTACCGTTGCCTTGACTGATTCCTCTGGACAGATTGTTGAACAATATCAATATTCTCCTTATGGCCTATTGTTAAATGGCGATCCCTCCAAAACACCATTTTTGTTTAATGGTAAATATGGAGTTATGACTGATTCCAATAACCTTTACTACATGCGAGCTAGGTTTTATAGCCCTGAAATTAAACGTTTTATCAATCAGGATATTTTGCTTGGTGGTATTGGTGAAGGTCAGACACTTAATCGGTATGCTTTTGTTACTGGGCAACCTGTGAGCTTTGTTGATCCATTTGGGTTAAAAGTTGGATATGTTGATCCAGTGTTTTTACCACTCATAGAAAAGATAAAAAGCACGAAAAAAGGTAAAGAACTGTGGGAGAAAATTGAGAAAAATCCATTAACCATTAATATTTACGTTGGAAAAACACATTGTGATACTAATGCTAATCCAAATTCTGATAAAGATGGAAATCCTACAAAGTGGAAAATTCAAGTGTATACTGGTTCTCATGATCATCTTAAATTACCAGGTAGGAAAGATGGAAGATATACTCCATTTACACCTTCAGTTACAAGAAGTCTTGCACATGAACTAGGGCATACTACTGGTACTGAAGATGATGGTGGTGAGAGATTTTTGGATTTACTTTCATTTTTATGGGGAGGAAAAAATCTTGTACAGATGAATAATGTTCATGAATGGGAAAACCCTATTATGTTTCCATTAGATGAGATAGAACGTACCGGCTATAGTCCTGAGACAAGTCAAAATAAATGTGATTGTGGAAAGCAATTTTGATAATCATGAATTATATTAGGAGTTATGCAGTTGAAAACTAAAATTTAATTATTTCAATAAATTATTTTTTAAGCAGTATAAGTATCAATTTATTTAAATCAATAGCTTACTTGTTTAACTGCGTAACTCATATATTAGATAAAAAATTTAAAGAAAATGTGTAGCTATCTACCATGGCCATACCAACTTTTTATATTTATAAAATTCATAAATAAAACCTATATTGATAATATATCATATGGTTATATTTCTTATATTAAAACGGCATTACGGTGAATTTATAACTTATTGATAAATTTTCAAAATAGTTGGCATGGGTTATGGTAGGCAGTTACGAAAATTTAATATTAGTAGTTTACAGATTGTCGAATTCATGTAAGAAGTATACTTTTATAAATTATTTATGATCAATTTCATTTTAACAGCATTAAAATTATGTTTTTTATTTATATTGATATCACATTTCTATATGATAGGAATTAGATTTTTCCATTTTATATATTTTGATATTTTAGGTAAATTTGATTCCTATTATGGAACTAGTGAAATTAATATTATATTTACTAGTCTTTTATCTGGATTTACATCTAGTATATCCGGTATAGTATGTTGTAATATTTTTTTTCATAAAAATGGACCAAAGGTTTTTATTCTTATTTATGCAGTACTTATTGTGTTACTATTTTTTAGATATATTTCTATATATCATTCATTTCCCTTACATATTTCATTTTGGGGATATGAAATTGGAGTTTTAATTATTGTTTCTGCTTTTAATCTTTTTGTGTCAAATATAATTACTAAAAAAATTCGTAGAATGCAGTAAATTAATAAACCATCAATCATGATTAAAAAATTTAGGGTGCATCATCATGCATCCTTTTTTTATGGCTTGGGCTTGATTGGTCAGGAAGCTGATGGTGAGTATACCAGCTATCATTTTGATTATCGTGGTAGTACCGTTGCTTTGACTGATTCCTCTGGACAGATTGTTGAACAATATCAATATTCACCTTATGGCCTATTATTAAGTGGTGATGCTTCCAAAACTCCATTTTTGTTTAATGGTAAATATGGAGTTATGACAGATAGCAATAACCTCTACTACATGCGAGCTAGGTTTTATAGTCCTGAGATTCGGAGATTTGTTAATCAGGATATTTTGCTTGGAGATGTTTTTGAGGGGCAGACGCTTAATCGGTATGCTTTTGTTACTGGGAGGCCGGTTAGTTTTGTTGATCCGTTTGGGTTATTCCAAGTTACACCTAAATCAGCAAGAGATTTACAAAAACTTGGATTAATTATCACGCAAGCAGATTCACCTGTTGTTGGACCCGCAGATGTAGTTGGCCTAATTATAATATTGGCTGGATCAGGATTAGATATTTATCTTTCTTTACAAGATGATTTTCCTACATGGGAAGGTGAAGGATGGAATGAATGGCCAACACATGCAGATGTAGATGATTCAATAGCTTGTGCTAATACTGGTGGTTCAGGAGGAGACTGCGGTGCAATTGGTTATGCTATTGATACAATTGTTCGTAGTTTACGATTCCGTCGTGGAGATATGCAAAGGTACGTTAGAGAGCTTGGTAAAGCATATATGAGAACTAAAGACTATAAAACTCACGTTTTTAGATTTAATATTGAACAACTTGCTTTACAAGAGTTATTACGATTAGCAAAGCTTCTTAAATGCAAGTATAATCCTCAAGCAGATATAGAAGCCTACGCTTCACACAAGTAAAATCAAAATGGTGTGCAGTGTTAAACTGTGCATCAATGAAGCAGAATAAATGAATACAGAAAAGTTTAATACCAATTACTACTATATAAAACAAATTACTACGCAGAAAATCCCTAAAACTAATACTCTTTGGAGAGGGGGGATTTTAATAGCTAGAAAAGATAATCAATTTGTTTCATGGTTTAACACATCTACTTCTAATAGTATTGAAGATGTGGAAAGAAAGCTCCTTTTTGGTTTGGAAAAAAAGGAAGCTTTGATAAGAGAAAAACCTAACGATTGGAAAATTAATGATATTTATCAAATTATTGCTGAATATTTTCATTTGTATAATGGTTCAGTTCGATTAGATATTACAAACTACAATTTCCATGATGATGTAAAGATAATAAAGCAGAAAATACAAAATTTATCAGATTACCAAAAATACTTGATGATTTATCCTTCTAATGAGTTTTGCCACAATGTTCCTGAATCTGAATTGCTTTTTAGGGTTAAATTTCGTTTGTATTACTTAATAGAAGAAATTGAATCTCCATCAGACCAAGTAAAACTAGCTTATAGTAAATTAGATGAAGTATTTGTTTTATAAATATAAAAATCTATAATTTGGGTTTAATTGGTCAGGAAACAGGTGATGAATATTTAAGCTATCATTTTGATTTTCGTGGTAGTACAGTTGCTTTGACTGATTCCTCTGGACAGGTTACGGAAAGCTTCCAATATTCTCCGTATGGTTTATTGTTAAGTGGCGATGCTTCCAAAACTCCATTTCTGTTTAATGGTATGTATGGAGTTATGACTGATTCCAATAACCTCTATTACATGCGAGCTAGGTTTTATAGTCCTGAAATAAGAAGGTTTGTTAATCAGGATATTTTGCTTGGTAGTATTGGTGAAGGCCAGACGCTTAATCGGTATGCTTTTGTTACTGGAAGACCTATTTCGTTTGTTGATCCTTTTGGGTTAGATGCTCTAACTGCAACAGAAATATGGTTATTAAGAGGTATTGGTGGTGCAACTTGTGTCATTCCAATCCCTGGTGCAAGAGTTGCTGGAATGAGTATTATAATGTTGAGTCTTTCTGGAGATACTTCAAAAACAAAAGCATTACCTGGAGAGGGGCTTGCTCCTCCAGGAGACTGTAATCAAGGATATTATGATTTTTTAAAATCTCATAAAGAATTCGTATGTAATAAACCAAGATCATGTTCTCTTAATAGACGAGAATCTTGTAGTGAGATACTTATAAATCTACATTTAAGTAATGCGTGTGTTAAAGCACGAGATGACATGATGAAGACATGTTTTAGAGGTGGAGATCAAAGACACCAAAAAGAAAGGCAAACTGCGAGAAAAAGTGTTTTCAATTGTATAGCACAAGCTGCTATGAATTCTTGTCCAGGCTTCTAACTCAGTAAGTATATTGAACTATGGAACTGCTAGTTTCTTTAAAAATTAGCAGTTCTTTACATATAAGTTAAGTGTAATTTTGTAAAAAAAACATTACTATGAAAAAACAAGATGAGCTACTAGTTCTTATTGAATTTGCATTTAGTCAAACAATGATTCCACATATAGACGATATTTATGGAAACGAAAGATGTAAGATAGAATACATTGAATTTTTGGGTCAAACAACATGGCAAGAAACAATATTAGATAAACTAGTTTATAGGGATGACATTATTGTATCTTTAAGTAATAATGGTTTTTTGTATTACTTACCTGCTTTTTTACGTTTTATGCTTATATATTATGAAAAGATGGATGCGTTAGGAAATACAGTCATTGAAGAATTAACACCACCATTAAATAATATGAATATTCCTAGAGCATCATGGGTTAGAAATATTTATGATTGTTTAACAGAGCAACAAAGAAAATGTATACAAGAGGTACTGCTTTACATTTGGAAAAAATATGATGATGGTTTGGTTGAAGATGCACTTAACAATTATTGGCTTGATAGTCCATAGTAAATAAATTTAGGTTAATTCACAGCCTTCTTTAAGTCAGGTTCTTGTTCAAGAGGTTGCTGGACAGAAAACCTTTTATGTCTATGGCTTGGGCTTGATTGGTCAGGAAATTGATAATGAGTATACTAGTTATCATTTTGATTTTCGTGGTAGTACCGTTGCTTTGACTGATAAAGATGCTCAAACTGTTGGACAATATCAATATTCTCCTTATGGCCTATTATTAAGTGGTGATTCTTCTAAAACTCCTTTCCTATTTAATGGTAAATATGGAGTTATGACTGATAGTAATAATCTCTATTACATGCGAGCTAGGTTTTATTCTCCTGAAATTAAACGGTTTATTAATCAGGATATTTTGCTTGGGGATGTTTTTGAGGGGCAGACGCTTAATCGGTATGTTTATACGACTGGCAACCCAATTTCTAAAATTGATCCGACTGGTCGGTGGGCTTGGATTGTGCTTCCTTTTTGTAGTGGTGGTGGTTGTGAATTTATTGCTGCATCAATAGCTTATGGTATTGCATGGTTTGCAACTGAAGAGGTAGTATACAACAATATTTATGACGAAGGAGGTAGTGCGAAGACACAATCTCCTTATTCTCATGCTGAGGAGAAAGAGGCACTTTCCTTTACTCCTGATCCATTTGGTGGAGATGAAGCGTGTAAAAGACTTAGACGAGCGATTAGAATTTTAAGAGCAATAATTGTATGGCGTAAAACAGATCTAAACCCCAGATCACGTAGTTATAAAACGCATAAAAACTGGATTAATAATACGGTATTATCAAAATTAACCAAATTAGAGAGAGATCATCGAAATATTTGTGGAAGCAACTGCCCACTATAAGCATAAAATTGAATTGTTTTTGGTGTATGACACTCCGTTTATACACCTTACGATTTAAGTTATCTTGAATTATAGTGGTTCCTGATTGAGTAATATACAAAATCATTTGTTAAATATATGATAAATGAACAATATAAATGTATTATATTTAATCGGGAACTGCTATATACCATTCAATAAAAGATTCAAAGAAAATAATATATATGTTAAACAGTAATATGAATTCGATAGTTTGTAATTTAGATGGATACTTACTTTCTCTAAGAAGACTTAGCAGAAATAAGTGTGATTTTTGGGCAAACACATTTGATCTAGTTGGTACTATTGAACAAAGCTTAATCAAGCATCTTAAAGGAGATGAGATCGAAGTCAACCTATCGGATAAATTAATAAGATATTCGGATATTGATGACATTTTCAAGCAGCACATATTTTCAAACCTCATTATAAATGATGATGAGTTACTTAAATTATTTGCATGGGACATCATAGAATTTATTGAAATGACATACCAATTAATTGAACCAGAAATAAACCCAATTTATAATGGTGAAGCTCTAGTATTTAACGCTAAATCAAAATTTCATGGCGAATATATATATTTAGTTATCCCAGTAAAAAGTTGTGCGATAATAGTTGGATTAGCTACCCGTGCTTAAATAATTGGAATATGGTTCTTGGTGGTGTGAATCGCTTAATCCAATCTGATTCAGTTGTTTATCATTATGATGCAGAAAATCAACGGATTGGGGTTAATCAGACTCAATATGTCATTAATTCTCAACCTGCTTTAAGCCAAGTCCTAGTTCAAGAGGAAAATGGCCAGAAAACCTTTTATGTTTATGGCTTGGGATTGATTGGTCAGGAGGTTGATGGTGAGTATACCAGCTATCATTTTGATTTCCGTGGCAGTACGGTTGCTTTGACTGATAAAGATGCTCAAATTGTTGAACAATATCAATATTCTCCTTATGGTCTATTATTAAGTGGTGATTCCTCCAAAACTCCATTCCTATTCAATGGCATGTATGGAGTGATGACTGATTCCAATAACCTCTATTACATGCGAGCTAGGTTTTATAGTCCTGAAATTAAACGGTTTATTAATCAGGATATTTTGCTTGGCGGAATTGGTGAAGGGCAGACGCTTAATCGGTATGCTTTTGTTACTGGCGATCCCATTAAATATAATGATCCATATGGATTGCATAAATTTGATGATTTTTTTGGTTTACCTAAACAATTTTGGAAGTGGTTTCATAAGCATCCTGATATGAAAGACCTTAAAGAAGCAAATGGGCAAGTACCTGAAGACATTGCAAAAAGTTTTTATGAAGAATGGTTAGAACTTGGAAAACCCAAATCTGATAATAAAGGAAGAAACCGACAAGATAAGGGTTTTATTGACCCAGAATTGTTATTGGATTTACTAGGAGCATGGGGATTACTATTTATACCAACTGAATTTGGGTGTAGTGTACTTGATTGTAATGGTAATGGAATTCCTGACCATATGGAAATATCTTGTCCATAACTATAGCATTTTCTAAATAGATAAAATATAATTTGACTACAAATCTTTTATGTTTTATCTATTAAAAGAAATGTTATGAAAGTTGCCTTAGAAGTATAATTATTAATAATTTAATTTGAATTTATGACTATAGAAATAGATATTGAATTGAAGTTTGAATCCCAGTTACAACAAAGTTTAAAAAGCATAGTTAATAAACTACCTAAAAATTATGCAGTAGAACAGCGTGGAATAAGCTCATATATAATTTATAAAGATGCTTCTATTTCATTTAAACCATTAGATGAAGCTATAATTACTTTTTTTCATCCATTGATAGTCATTAGAGAAAATATTTCTATACTAAACGCAATTGTTAATGTTGGTATGTTTTACGACATAAGTGAAACTGTTGTGTGTCCAGTTAGGTTAAGTAAATTGTGTATTAACACCCTTAATCAATTTAGTGTAAACCTTGATGTAACAGGGTATCCATGTAATGATAAAGAATAAATACAAACCACACCAATCGTGAATAACTAAAACATTCAGGGTGCATCACGCACCCTTTTTTATGCCTATGGTTTAGGTTTGATTGGTCATGAAGTCGATAATGAGTATACTATTTACCATTTTGATTATCGTGGTAGTACCGTTGTTTTGACTGATTCCTCTAAAACTCCTTTCTTGTTCAATGGTATGTATGGAGTCATGACGGATAGCAATGGTCTGTACTACATGCGAGCTAGGTTCTATAATCCTGAAATTAAACGGTTTATTAATCAGGATATTTTGCTTGGTGGTATTGGCGAGGGGCAGACACTTAATCGGTATGCTTTTGTTACTGGGAGGCCGATTTCACTTGTGGATCCGTTTGGATTGAAAGGTGCTGAATATAATCATCGATGCAAGATGGGAAGCTGTCATGATTACGATGGAACACCAGGCCGTCCAATGACTTCTACAGAGGAATTAATTTTAGACGTATTAATGTGTCTTATTCCCACTGGAGAATTTACTCTAATATTACCAGCTTTTAAACAAGCAAAAATTTTTTCTGAGACCAGTTCTTTATGGGAATCACAGAGTCTTGGTGTTCAAGTTAGACAATTTGGTGATTGGTGGGTAAAAAGAACTAATCCTGATGCAAATTCATTAATGCAATGGTGGGGAAATTTAACTATGGAAGCACAGGCTAAAGCACTTAAACAATTAGGAGATTTGGGTGCAGAATTTCAAGTAAGAAATGGTAACTTATTTGTCAAAAATGTAGGTGAAATCTCAAGTATTAGAGATATAGAATATTGGGAAGCACTTGTAAAAGGTAGTTGGAGACTTAAATCATTACTGCATGACATAAAACCAAGAAATGTAGGTAAGAATGGCGTTATTTTTGATCCAGCAATTGATCCTTTATCTAAGGCAATTGGTTATGCTGCTGGTGCTGGTGCTTATTGTGTTCAAACCTGTGGAGAGGAATAACATTTGTTCTTTTTAGCAGTCAATTTATATTTTGTTGCTGTTATATTTTCCATACTTTTTGAATGTAAAAAAATTAAAAGTATTTGGTTATGTTCAATTATGGGGAAAATACTACCTCTTATTCTTAAAGCATGCTCGTATGGAATTATTTTAGGATTGTTAACTAATTGGATTATTGGTTGAAAAGGAATGGCTAGGCTAACGAAAGGAAGCCCAGCTTTAATTATCCATGTAGGGTGCATCATGCACCCTTTTTTATGTCTATGGCTTAGGCTTGATTGGTCAAGAAATTGATGGTAAATATATTAGTTACTCAAGTTATTTTACGTGGTAGAGGTGGTCCATACGCAAGTGTTCCGATTAGTATTACTCTTGCATCATTAGCTGGTATGGGCGATATGCGTTATTATATTGAAGTATCTGTTAAATCTGGCCAAGGGATTGAATCTAACAGGTTAATTGAAATCATGTTATTAGGTGAAGCAAACGATTTCATTCAATATTATGATGTTGATTGTGCTTGTGAGGAATAAAATGGACATTAGAAAAATTCTAACATCAAAACATTTTATATCTATACTAGGAAGTTTTGCAGGAACAGTTGGTTGTATACTATCATTATATTATTTTTCTTGTTGGCCTCTTATTGTAATTATTTTACTAGTTTTTATTTTGGATTTGATTTTGAAAAAATTAAATAGTTGGAGGTAACCATAGCTCGTAGGCTCGGCTGACGAAAGGAAGCCCAGCTTTAATTGGCAGTGTGAATCGGTTGGTTCAGGCTGAGGATGTGGTTTATTCTTATGATGCGGAAAACCAACGAATTGGAGTTAATCAAAACCTGTTTGTAGTTAATTCTCAGCCAGCTTTGAGTCAGGTTTTGGTTCAAGAAATCGATGGACAGAAAACCTTTTATGTCTATGGTTTGGGCTTGATTGGTCAGGAAGTTGATGGTGAATATACTAGCTATAATTTTGATTTTCGTGGTAGTACTGTTGCTTTGACTGATTCCTCTGGACAGGTTGTTGAACAATATCAATATTCTCCTTATGGCCTCTCGTTTCGGGGAGCTCCTCCCTAGCTAAGTGAGTATTGAATTATAAAGATTTATTGTTTATTTGTCAATTAGATTATTTACATGATGGTTTTACGATTTGTAAAACGTAGTGGTTTACGCTTTACAATCTGTAAAGTGGGTCATTTTTTTATTAACTTGGAATTTTTGAGTTTAGCTGATGGAAGGAGGAGTGCTATTCAAGATGCCAGCTTAAGAATAGTAACCGTTTTGGTGGATTAATCAGTTGACCGTCTAAAGAAAACTGACTAATCCTATTGAAACCTAATTAAAACAATTGCAGAGTTGATAGAGGTGCTTGTTTAGGAGCTAATGCTGGTGGAAATAATTTTAATACGCTTTCGTACCATTCTATTTTAC
>DAOUSL010000253.1 GCA_030627235.1 Thioploca sp. | reverse complement strand
CTATCCAAGATATTGGTGATGTTAATAATGATAATTGTTCTGATTATCAGTTAAACTATCCGAATGGTAATAGCCAAATTATTTTCTGTACTTTATAATTCCTAAATACCTTAGTCAGGTTACATTTAGTTAGCCTGACTACTCAATGTTTAACTTTAAAAATCCAAAAGCAATCTTATTTTCCTTTAATTATAGAATAGAGTTAGATATATTTTCTCATTACTTATAAAACGTAAATATATAACATCTTATACTTTATATATAGCAAAACGAGTATAAAATGATTAAATATTATAGAGAGTGAAAAGTTCAGGAATAGAACAATATTTTTGTTTTCGAAGCATCCTACGCTATGTTGCAAATGATTTTAGTCGTTATATAACAAAATATACAATAAACTTTATGCTAATTTTTAATCAAATATACGGAATACTTTGGTATTTAATTCTTTTTTTCATCTTAATCATATTTTTAAAATTTACTTTAAAATCTTCATGGTTTAAAGGTATTTTTGGAGAATTTATTGTTAATCTGAATATCAAGTTATTTCTTGATAAAAAACAATACCATCTCATAAAAAATATTACGTTACCAACTGAAGATGGTAGCACTCAAATCGATCATATTATTGTTTCAAAATATGGAATTTTTGTTATAGAAACAAAAAATATGAAAGGTTGGATATTTGGTAGTTCAAATCAGAAAATATGGACTCAAAAAATTTACAAATATTCATATAAATTTCAAAATCCACTTCATCAAAATTATAAACATACAAAAACACTTGAATCATTATTAGGTTTAAGCGAAAAGAAATTTTTTTCAGTTATTGTGTTCATCGGAAAAAGTACATTTAAAACTGAAATGCCAGAAAATGTAACTTATGGAAAAAAATATATAAATTTTATTAAATCAAAAAAACAGCCAATCCTATCCTTGTCTGAAGTTCAAGAAATTATAAAAAAAATTCAAACAAGGAGATTAACACCTTCATTTAAAACTAACAGAAAACATGTAAAGCATGTTAAAAATATTATTGCTGAAAAAGAAAAAGTTCAGATTTGTCCAAAATGTGGTAATAAAATGGTTATGAGGGAAGTAAAAAAAGGACAAAATATAGGAAAGAAATTTTGGGGTTGCTCCAATTTTCCAAAATGTAGAAGCTTGATAAATATTAAATAATAATCTAGATATAGTTATATAAAGCTTAACTTTACTCATCATTTCCACACTAAATATTTCTCAGTATCAACCAGTTTATATCGTTTTCAATAAATAATAAAAATGGTTTATTCATAGCTAAAATATTAATGAATTGACTTGTATTAGTGTATTTAACTTATGTTGGTATAAAATATTATATGTAAAAAAATTTAAGAGTTATGTAGATTCATTGATACAATAAATTATGACATTCCAACAATAATATAAATAATGCGACCAAGCCAATTAAACCTTATTTTAGAACGTGAATTTTTAAGTACTCAAGATGGTTATCACACACCAGTTATGTTGTGGGGACCACCAGGAGTTGGTAAATCCCAAATAGTATCCCAAATTGCGGCCAAACATAAAGTACCAGTGATTGATATTCGCTTATCCCAAATGGAACCCAGCGATTTACGGGGAATACCGTTTCGAGTCGGCGAACATGTAGAGTGGGCAATTCCAGCTCTATTACCAAATACAGACCGACATGGATATAGTGGATTTTTATTCTTAGATGAAATAACTTCAGCTCCACCAAGTGTATCAGCTGCTGCTTATCAACTTATTTTAGACCGTCGTTTAGGTGAGTATCAAGTACCAGATTGTTGGGTAATAATTGCTGCTGGCAATCGGCAAGGAGATCGAGGGGTTACTTATACTATGCCATCTCCACTAGCCAATCGTTTTTCCCATTTTGAATTTGAAGTCTATTTAGATGATTGGGTCATGTGGGCATATAAAAATAACATTGATGAACGGATTATAGCTTTTTTAAGATTCCGACCCGAATTATTATTTGATTTTGATCCAGCTCTCAATCCAGTGGCTTTTCCTTCACCACGTTCCTGGGAATTTGCTCATCGAGCTTTACAAAAATTTATTGATTATCCCGATCTTTTGTTAGGAGCTTTGCAAGCTTGTGTTGGTAATGCAGCCGGAATCGAATTACAAGCTTTTCTCGCTAACTTAGAAAATATGCCAGATTTAGATGCTATTTTACGTGGTGAACCAGTAGCAATCCCAAAAGAAATTGATTTGCAATATGCAGTGACAGCAGCATTAGTTGGCAGAGCAATTAGAGCAAAAGATAAGGCTGATAGTATGGAAATCTACGGGCATTTATTGACCTTTGCTAGTCGCTTAAAACCTAGAGAAATGGGAGTTATGTTGGTATCTGACATGTACACTGCCATCGGTCAACCAATCTTCAATGTTCCAGAATTTTCACAATGGGCTCAAGTGATTGGAGATATAATGCTCTATGAATGAGGCGGAAACTAAATTAGCTCGAGCTAGAACTAAGTTAATCATGGATAAACCATTTTTAGGTGCGTTAGTTCTGCGTTTGCATACTAGAGCTGCTAAGCCTAAATGGTGTCAAACTACTGCTACTGATGCAAAAAGTTTGTATTATAATGCTGAGTATATAGAAGCTTTAAATGTGCAAGAAATACAATTTGTGTTGGCTCATGAAGCGTTACACTGTGCGTTGTCCCACTTTGCTCGACGACAACATCGTAATAAACAGCGTTGGGATTTGGCTTGTGACTATGCGATTAATCCCATTTTATTAGAAGAAGGTTTGAAAGCACCACCAGGAGTGTGGATTCCAGAAGATTATCTAGGTATGACTGCGGAAGAAATTTATCCATTGATAGAACCTAATAATTCTGATGAACCTATGGATAAACATGTATATGATGATCAAAATCAAAAACCAGCTGAAAATCAGGGTAGTAATCTAGAAGAAAGGAATCCAAATCAAGATGAAACTAAAGAAGATGATTCAACTCCAGCAAATGAGAAGCAACCCGAAGCTTCGCAACCACCTCCACTTACTGATAATGAGAAACAAAATCTTGATACCCAATGGCAACAACGTTTAGCCGGTGCAACTCAACAAGCAATGCAAGCTGGCAAACTTGGTGGTACTATGGCTCGGATGGTTGAATATTTTTTGCAACCTCAGTTACCTTGGAGGATGTTATTAGCACGCTATATATCTGTCACAGCTCGAAATGATTACAGTTATATGCGGCCTTCAAAAAGAGAAGGGACTGCAATCTTTCCAAGTCATCATAGTGAGCAACTTAATATCATAGTAGCATTGGATACTAGTGGTTCTATTCACGATGAGGAAATTGCTCAATGTGTGGCAGAAATAGATGCAATTAAAGGTCAGATGCGAGCTAAGATTGTTTTATTGGCTTGTGATGCAGAAATGGCTAAAGATGGGCCGTGGACTTATGAGCCTTGGGAAGAATTTATTCCTCCACGTAAATTTATCGGTGGTGGTGGTACTTCTTTTTTGCCAATATTTGAGTATGTTGATAAAGAAATGCAACCTCCAGATTTATTGATTTACTTCACTGATGCAGATGGCGAGTTTCCACTCAATATGCCATATTACCCTGTAATTTGGTTGGTAAAAGGCAAGAAACCAGTTCCTTGGGGACAGAGAATTCAGTTGAATTGATAGTTGAATAAGGTAGTTACTATGGCAATTTCTTAAATATGAATCAATAGTTAGGACAGTTTTACATATTGAAAGTCCCGTAGTTACATAGTGCTTTAAAACCATTTTTATATTTAATAGAGGTGAAGTCAAAACCTAACCATGAAGCGTTCAAGTAGATGAAAATTGACATAACGAGTTTTCCAACTAGCGATGGAAATAGCACGACGTTGATTAGAAGAATTATTCAAACAGTCTTGTAATTTAATAAGATTAAGTGCAGTCATACATTAAAATGAAATGCTTGACGAGAACGAGTTTGGCAATCATTTAATCCAATAAAT
>DAOUSL010000407.1 GCA_030627235.1 Thioploca sp. | reverse complement strand
TTTTTCAAGCTATAGAATCAGGAATGAGCGCACCAATAGCCACGGTACTATTGACAATTTTTGGACTAATTTGCTATTTATATCATTCTATAGTACGTGGTGATGTACTATATACAACGGGTAATATTATCGGCATAACTGGAAATACTATTTTATTAGCAGTTATTTTATAAACACAAAGCTGTATAAGGGAATCCTTATGCAGCTTATTTTATCAACTTATTAAAGGGTTTAAGATTATGAAAAGTATTAGAATGACAAAGGCAGTAAAAGCGGAAATTTTAGAAAGTATTAAAGCTGGATTATGGGAAAAATTCGCAAAAAATACAACAGGCTTTGATTATAAAGAGCTTAATAATTGGGAGCTGGATTTTGGTTGGAAAAGGGAGCGGGCTATAATTGAAGCAACAAAAAACTTAATGAATGAAGCAATTTTAAAAAGTTGGATAGATACACATGGAAACAAGGATTTTTCTTTAATACCTAAAGAGTTTTTAAACTTTAGCGGAGCGCATAGTATAAGATACATAGAGGCGGACGGCACAAAAACCAGAAGTACCGCATATTTTGATAAGCCCGTAGGTGCTGATATAGTGCTGACAACCGCACAATATAAGCAATATATAAAACCCCTATTAGATTTAAGGGGTGGTATACTTTTAGAGATTGACAGAATACAGCCTATACTAAAAGAAACAGCATTAGTATTGGACGGGTATTCCACAACAAAAAAATTAATTGAAGGATGGCCAAACCTAGAAAAGTATTTACCCGCATTTATCGACGACGCGAGCAAGGCGATCACATTACCAGAGCTAGAACGTAGCAGGCTAGAAGAAAGATTAAACGCGCTGTAAATGTCAAAGCTGTATAAGGGAATCCTTATGCAGCTTTTTTGTCAAATTAGTATATTAGCATATTAGAATATGCTTATATTGGGGCCCCTAGCTATATTAGCATATTACCATGTACTAATTTAAGCAGGGGCCCCAATATAAGGGTTTCCTTATATACCAAAGTGTGAACTACGTCACAAAATAAAGTTGCAATAATTTTGTGACTTGGTATAATAGATTCAAGTTAATTAAACAGAGGAACAGAATATGAAACTTAAAAAAGCTTTAAAGCTAGCAAAGTTACAGGGCTTTAAATGGGTGGCAGTTGATAAAGACCTAACCGTATATATGTACACTAATGAACCTATTGGCGAGCCTAAGCATGAACACTGGAATACGGATGGCGGTTTGTGTAGCGATTTTGGGATTTACACTGGCAATAAAGATTGGAAAGAAACTTTAAGAGAGGTAAAATAATGAACTTACAAAAAATTATTGATGGCGAAATTGAGAACCTGCGGGCA
>DAOUSL010000277.1 GCA_030627235.1 Thioploca sp. | reverse complement strand
GCGTTTCTAACTCTAATATAAAAGTGAAAAACATAGTTGAATCACAAGGTTTTGAAAATATTACACACGGTCGAAAGCAAGGCAATGAAGATAGAATGAGTTTTTTTAGAAAAGGAATTATTGGAGATTGGAAAAATTATTTAACTGATAAAGAATCCAGCATGATTTATGAACTTTGTTGTGAAAACATGATTAAATTAAACTACCTATAATATTATGAATATAAAAAATAAATCATCTGTAGATTCTGTGATTAATAGTTTTGATAATTGGATTCAGGATACAGATAAAATCACCCCTCATAGCTTTTTATCACATGATCTTAAAGGTTTAATTAGTAATGACCCATGTATGAAAAACAATTTGTCTATATTAAGGTTTCTTGCAAAAGAAATGAATCAAAAACCAAAAATAATAGACTTTGGTTGTGGTAATCTTCGGTTTAAACAATGTTTTGAAGAACTACTTTTTGATTGGGTCGGTTTAGATTATAGTGATTCTATAGATCCAGAATATCATAAAGGTAAAAAACAAACCACTGGTAAAATAATTTACTATGACGGTTTGAATGTGCCATTTGAAGACAATGAGTTTGATATGGTATGGAGTTCACAAGCATTGGAACATATTCAGGATATTGATATTACATTTAGTGAAATATCTCGTATATTAAAACATAATGGGTATTTTGCTGGTAGTGTTTCATTTTTGGAAGCTTATCATGCTCGTAGTACCTATTCTTATACTCCATATGGTTTTTTGTTATTATTGAAGAAATATAATTTGCAATTAGAAAAAATAACTCCTGGAGTTGATGGATTTACTCTTTTATTAAAAAGATTGGCAGGGATATTAAATGACGATCAAGATTGGTCTAAAATATTTCAACAAGGGGGATTACTTAGTTCAGCTATCAAAGAGAAAATGTTAAAATCCAATTTTACGGAAACAGATGTATCTGCACTTTTATTACAATTATGTGGTCATTTTCGTTTTATCGCCAAAAAAGTATAAAATAGAACTAACAGAATTTTTAGACATTTCATAGTTAAAATAACCATGATAAATATAACTTGTTTAAAAATTAAAACCGTATTTATTAAACAAACTTCAAATGATTTAAACACTGTAATAGAAAACATAGAGAAAATCAACAACCTGTTAAAAGGTTCTGAATTTGAATGGATGTTATTAAATTAATAATGAATAGATGTTTTACAAATGAATTTAAAAAATTAAAATGTTAAAAACTCTCGAAATTGATGTTTTAGAAAATGCAATCATAGCTCCTCTTGAATCAATAAATGATAATTCAAATTATAATATTCATATATCACTTATTGGAGGAATTTATACAAAAACAGGTGCTTGTCATAAATCTAGCTTACTGAAAAGGGGCAATATTACACTTCAAGCACTAAAATATGACTTTGTTCCATATTTGAATGGTATTAATTCACATGTAACAGGAAAGAGTATCTATGGTGGAATTATTGATTTGCATTATGGACATTTCTTAATAGAAACACTTTCTAGAGCATGGTATTTTTTACAAAATACGCAAGATGACATTTATTTTTTATTAATGCCCTATGCAAATAAACCAAAATTAGTAATTGATTTGCCAATATAGCAACAGGAAATATTTTCTGCTTTAGTAATTAATATTCACCGAATACATTTTATTACAGAAATTACTAGCTTTGAAAGATTAATTATTCCTATGCAAGGATTTATTCTGCAAGATTATTGTCACCCTAAACAAGCAGAGGCTTTAGCTACAATAGGTAAGCAAATAACTGCTAATAATATTTATACCAACAAAAAAATTTGGTTAAGTAGAGCTGGACTTAAAAAAGCTGCTATTGCAGGTGAAAAAGAATTTCAAATAGCTTTAGCTAAACAAGGTTTCATTATTATTCAGCCTGAGTTATTGGCTTTAGATAAACAAATTGCCATATTTAATGAAGCCCAAATAATTACAGGTTTTATCGGTTCAGCTTTTCATACAGTATTATTAGCCCATAAAAGTACCGCTAAATTAATTCATTTTTCTAGAGAAAATAACATAAACCGCAATTATTTAACTTGTGCTAAAGCCAAACAATTTCAAGCAGAATACTATACTTTTTTTATAAAAAAAGGAGTTTTAAATGGATTTGATGCTAATGTTAATACAATACAAGATTTAACCAAAATTTGGCAAGTATTATATGAACAAGGATTAGTTACAGAAAAAACTTATTTTGATCCTAATTTAGAATTAAAACTTCAAAAATTAGATGAAATATCTAAACAACATTACCCACATTTATTTAAAAAAATTAATATGCAAACTAATAAATTTTTTGATGCTACTGAAATTGATAAACTAGGTTTAAAATATAATACTGACAAATCTAGTAGAATACATGATTACTTAAGATTTTATGAATTTTATTTAACTAAATTTAAAGAAAATAATTTTACATTATTAGAATTAGGCGTAGGCCCAGAAAATAACAAAGGAAAATCTTTATTTACTTGGAGAGATTATTTTTCAAATGCTAACATTATTGGAGTTGATATTAGAACAGATGCTAAAAGTATAGAAACTGATAGAGTTACAGTTGAAATTGGTAATTGTGCCTCTTTAAATTTTTTATCTGAATTAGCTATCAAATATCCATCAAATAAAATAGTTATTGATGATGCCAGTCATGTATGGTCACATCAAATACTTGCATTTGAAAAATTATTTCCTACAGTTGAATCTGGAGGCATTTATATTATGGAAGATATTCATACTAGTTTTTTACCTTTAAGTGAAAAAGGTTATGGTAATTGTCATAATGCAGATTCTTATACATATTTTAGTATGCTTACATACTTAGTTTGTGGAAACGGTAGAAAACATAAAAGTTTTGATATAAATCAGCCAACAGCAATGCAAATAGAATTAGCTAAAGAAATAGAAAACATTAGTTTTTATAAAGAAACTGTTGTTTTAGTAAAAAAATAACAAATATAATGAAACTTTCTGATCCAACTAATGATATTGCCTTTAAAAAAATCTTTGGCGATCAAAACCAACCTGAAATTTTGATTTCGTTTTTAAATGCAATTTTAGATTTTCAAGACACAAAGCTTATTAG
>DAOUSL010000251.1 GCA_030627235.1 Thioploca sp. | reverse complement strand
AGTCAAAGATTATAGCTTTGTCCGCCCCTCGAATGAAGATGCTGTCTTTATCAATCCTCGACTAGAGAACCCTCTTGATTATTTGCAAATAGATTTGGAAAGTGGTTACTTTGAACCTAAAGAAAAAAATACAAATACTAGAGCCTATAAGCGAGCTACTTATACCCTTGAAACCTTACAACTAAATGCTAGAAAGGGCTTGGTTGCCAATCGACAGAAAGCTTATCACAGTTATCAAGACTTATTGCAACAATACATTGATATGCAAAAAAGCACTTCTTCGGAAGCTTTAGTCGCTATTTTTTCGGTTTCTAATAACACCCAAAAAGCCCCTTGGGAAAAACAAAAAGATCTAGCTAATATGGAGTTTCAAACAATGCTTTTTAATCAAGCGCATCCTACTGTTTGGAAAGAAATGCAACGGCAATTTGAATCTATTCCTGTACTAAAAAAGCTATTCCACCAAGTCCATGAAGCCTTACTTTGGGCATAAAACAGGCAAACAATATTGAGGGGTGAAAGAATGAGCCGATCTACCTAACCTTCCCCAAGATTAGTCCTTGCTGCTTCCTTCCCCCCTCTTCCTAAATGAACTATTGTATATTGATATACCTCTGAATCAAGGATTTATAAACACAACTTCACTCCCTATGAAGTCCTATATTTTTCGAGCAAATAAAACATTTCATTTTAAACCATATGTATTACTTATTAGTATACGGTAGAAAGGCAGCAATTCTTTAAGTTCTGACAATAATGCAAATATACATAACACTAAACTATCAATTGAATCTTTAATTTAATGTCTTTAGCGATTATTTTGTATATGGTTTGCATAGAATCAACTTCAACTAAATCAAAAAGTTGCCTAACTTTTTCCCAAAAGGCAATTTTAGATCCAGCAATGCCAGCTGCCCGTCTAAAGACCACATTTATTCGTTGTTGGATTTGGTCAAAAAGAAAAGCTAACATCATCAAAAGAGCAAAGTTTGCAGACAAGTATTTTTCACCATGACCAAAGTTATGCTCAAATTGATACCCTTGATTTTTAAGCGTGTTAAATGCTTCATTTTCAATCTTCCATCTAGCTCTGCCTGCTTTAGTTATTTTGGAATAGTTCTTTGAATTAATAGGTATGTCTGTAATCCAATTGAATATTTTGACCTTTCCTGTGTTCAAATCATGTTCTTCTAGTTGGATGTAATTAGCTAAAATGTCATGATTTGTTCCATTCAGCATTAGCTTGTTTGCATATTTTATGATTTGCGTTTTCTTTTTTGTCTTATGGGTAAACGTTTTCATTTTCTCTTCTAGCCTCTTTGCTTGGATAAACAAATAGCCCTGACTCCCTTCTTTTACAGAAAAAATAAAGCGCATATCTTGTTCTGGCTTTTGGAGAAAGCGAATAAAAGGTCCATTAGCATAAAGAGCATCGCCACCAATAATGATCTTCTTATTGGGTAAGGCTTTTCGAATATTAGGAACTAATCGTTGTACTGCTGCCAGTTCACAATCATTTTTGGTCGTACCATCTTGCTTAGATATGTCTTCTAGCCCTATAGGGAAAACTTCTTGATGTTTAGGACTAACAATAACCGCAGCTAAAGCATTGTGATGGTAAGTTACCGTGCCATCTTTATGATTTTTTATAGAACAATTATCGCAGTTTGTGGTTTTACTTGCAAAATATTGTGTCCCATCTATTGGGATTAACAAGTGATCATTTATATATTCATATTGATCTAGAATGCCTTCATTATCAAGTTTTGTTGCATAAGGCTTAAATAGTGCTTTTAATGATTCTGTTGGAACTTCATCTACCAGTCTTCTAACTGTTGTATCGCTTGGCGACTGGTTAATGTGATAGATACTTTTTAAGTTATTCTCTCTCGTTTTCAACTCTTTTGTAAACTTTAATAAAGAACTATCTTTTACTGAAAACAAAGCAAAACCACACATTAAAGCATTGGAATAGGAATAAGTAGAATTATTCGAACGAATTGGTTCTTGTGCGTCAAAGCGGGTTTTTAAATCTAAAAAAAGCTCATCTATAATCATAAATCGTAGTTTTCCTCAAAAGTCGTACTTTTTAAATCCTTTTCAAATTTTTAGGCTAAATTTTAGAACAAAATATAACTTACGATTTTAAAAAAAGTAGTATATATTATTCACGTTTCGCTAAAATAGTAAGATAAAAAATAAAAGTCGTAAATTTGTTCTATGATAACAGAACGAGTAGACGATATACCATTATTAGTAACAGAGTTAGAGAAAAGTAATCTGAGTGACTTGCTTAATCAATTTTTTCCAGACCATGGAAACTGGTTAGGGCTGAGCAGTGGAAAAGTCACAGTTGGATTTTTGACATACATTTTGTCATGTAGTGACCATCGTGTAAGTCATGTAGAGACTTGGGCATCAGAACGATTAAACACACTTCGAGTTTGTTTAGATAGAGCAAATTTGTCTTCAAAAGATTTCACAGATGATAAATTAGGTTCCTTGTTAGATAGGTATTCTGATGATAATAAATGGGCTGACTTTGAGCATACTCACAATCAAAGCCTTATAAGCATACATAATCTAAAGTTGTCAGATGAAGCAATCCGATTAGATGCAATGATAACCCAATCTCATCGTCAAGAAGCGGGCGATTTTAAATATGGGCATTCAAAACAACATCGAGCGGATTTACCTCAGTTAAAAACAATGGTTGCGACATTAGATCCTTTAGCGATGCCTCTATATTCTATAACAGTTGGAGGTAATATAGCAGATGATGTCTTGTACTTACCAGTAATAGATGAACTGATAGAGCAGATGGAATTATCGGAACAATTATTTGTAGGAGATTCAAAAATGGGGAGTATTGGCATTCGTGGAAAAATACATAAAAAAGAGAATTATTATTTAGTTCCATTGAGTAAAAAGCAATGTAGTGAAAAAGAATTAACGAAGTATTTATTAGAAAAACCCGCTGAATTAGTTCGCCTAATAACAACAGATAAAGATGGAGTAGAAGAAACCAAAGCACTAGCATTTGAGCAAATAGAACAAGTAAAAAATGAAGAACTAGGAATATGTTGGAAAGAAAGGCGGCTAATTGTGTATTCTCCTACTTATGCAAAACAACAACGAATAGGTTTAGAGAAAAGGATAGATAAAGGACTAGCAGCCTTAGGGTTAATACTAAAGTCAAAACAGGGAAGAAAGCAACCTAAAACACTTTTAGATTTAGAACAAGGAGTGAAAAATATATTAAAACAATATAGAGTTGGTAGTTTTATTGAAGTTGAAACAAGGGAAATAATTACGACTAAAAGAGTGCGAAAGCATCTAGATAGACCCGAAGAAGATAGAATAAGTTCTAAGTTTATTCTTGAATTTAAGGTAAATGATAAGGCAAAAGAAGAGAAGATGGCTCAATTAGGATGGCGAGCATATGCTTGTAATGCTCCGATGAATGAATTAAGTACTAGAGATGCAATTTTGTGTTATAGAAATGAGTATAAAATTGAGCATAAGTTCAATGAGTTACTTAATAAAATAACGGCATTAATGCCTGTGTTTCTTCAAAAAGAGCAGCGAATAAAAGCCTTAATTCGGCTCTTATTATTGGCTTTGAAATATGTAAGTGTGATAGAATACCAAGTACGGAATAAATTAAAAGCTACAAAACAAATTGTCAAAGAACTTTATGCAGGCAATCCTGGAAGAGCGACAAATAAACCAACTACTAATATGCTTTTAAGGGCATTTAAAAATATTACATTGGTTATTGTTCCTATAGAAAATAAAAAATTCGTTAAAATTTCAGATTTCAAGCCGATTCAGCTTAAAATTCTTGAATTATTAAATATATCGCCTGAAATCTATTCTAGGTTTAATCAATTATCTTTTTCTAATATTGATTTCAGCGAAACGTGAATTGTAAGAAATTAATAAAATAGTACTTTGATTATAACAAGATATATTAAGACTGCCCATCTAGGCGGTCTTTTTTTATGAAATTTTCTATGATTTGAAAAAAAGAAAGCATAAAATTGTAGAATCCACCTAGGCTTTGTAATTTCGGGGT
>DAOUSL010000339.1 GCA_030627235.1 Thioploca sp. | reverse complement strand
TTGCTCTATATTTTTTATTCTTTAAATTCAAATACTTACAAAATATCGAAAAAACATTGTATTTTACATAGTTAATTTATCATTATCACAATTTTCTGATCAAACCATAACTATTAAATATTTGCCTTGTAAACTCCTGATTTTTAACATGTACCGGTTTAACAAAAATTGTAAAACGTTTTTCTCTTGTTTTAATCACAAAATACTTATAATCCACACTACTTGAACGCTCATTGTAATACTCAAGCAATTTTCGTCGCTTAGTTTCTACATCTTCAGCACTTAACTTAAACTCTTTTTTTATGTAACGTATTCGTTCACGAACTTTGCGTTGAACATCGTAAATCGTTCGTACACGCTTACAAAGAGTTATTTCTCCATCAGTTTTCTCAAACTTAGCACTAAAAATATGCCGATTAACATCATGAACCAATGCCTCATCCGCTAAAATTCGCTCTAACTCACTGAGTTCACTTGCATAAAGCATAATCTTATCACGTTGAAAATATAATCCGATATTGTTTTTATCATACTTATGCAAAAAACCGTGAATTCGAGTTATCGACTTATTAATAAAATAAGCACCATCTTCCGGATCAGTCACTTCAAGAATTAGTTTATGAACTGACATTATTTATTTCCATATGATAATTAAACTCTAATATCAGAAACATAAGCTAAACCCTTTTTGCCGAGATAAAAACTAGAAACACCAGCATCTTCTATCATAGTCCTTATTTCTTTTGCTTTGTCTCTATCTATATCAAGTGTTATTTCAAGTTTGCCACTGGCTTTAGTCATTAAATGTTTTATCTTACCCTCACCTTTCACAAATTCTTCATGAATGTAAGGATTACCAAAAATTAGCTTCTTGTCTCCAGTAGTGAAACGATTCATAAAATCTTTCTTGGTAAAACCTCTTTTTGAGATACCACTTATACCGCCTATTTTTGTCTTAGCAGAACTCATATCAAACTTTGATGCTAATCTTTCCAACCGCAAATACAATGCTGAACAATAAAAACTAATTGGAACAATCTTGTCTTTAGCATTTAAATAGTTAATACCATCAAATTTTTTCTTCAATACTAGCAAAGCCTTGTTTACCAAACCATCATTGACAACCGGTTTTTCTTTGTTCAATAACTCCAATTGCGTGATGATTGACATTGGATCAGTAGTTATTTCTTGATTTACTTGTGAGTCTGAAATAATAAAATTACACAAACTATCAAAATCAAGAGCTAAAACACCCCAAAATTCATCAGAATAATCAGAATTAAACATCGGATCATTGGTTTTTATAGTACCAGTAAAAGAGTTTTGATCTGTACTACCAGTGATATTTCTAATAAATGTCATATCGTTTGTTAGAATTTGTTTATTAGGAACATCAATAAAATCATCCCGAATCTGATCCTCATAATCCTTAAAAAAATAATTTTCATCCTTTCTCGCTTGATAAAGCTTACGTTGATCACCAATTAGCCTATTTAAAATCCCCATTACAGTATTGAGCGTTATATCTCTTTTAATGAAGTTTTCAGTTTTTTTAAGACTTGTCATCGAAGCAATAAATTTACGTCCATTCTTTGGTAACTCTTCATCATTGCTACCATCCAAAAAAGAGTTACGCCATGAAGATTCATACTCAATAATAATTTTCATGACCATATTCTATTTAGCGTAAAAATAATCGGCATAATCAGTTGTTGGTTCAGAAGAAATACTGTTTTCGTCTCGCTTAATCCGCATCATCTTCTTACTATCATTATAATCAACCAATACATCATCAACATACATATAACCCTTGGCTTGGCGAATTGATAGCTCCCTAATCATATCCAAAGTACATCCAATAACTATTTGTATTGCATCATTATTTAACAAAATACCATTTTCACCTTCCTCAAAAATAGTACCATTACGGACATAATTAGAATGAAAAATTGCTTTCGGTTTTAAATTGGGAGAAAGTAGTTTGATAAAGTCTTGTACAGCTTTCGCAAC
>DAOUSL010000365.1 GCA_030627235.1 Thioploca sp. | reverse complement strand
CATCTCTTTTTTAAATCTTGCCTTCATCTATAATGAAGGCAAGAAATATGTTTATTAGTTATAATCCCTGATATAAAAAACTTTTGGCTTCGTTCCTTTTTCAGGTAACAATACAGAAGTATAATGCACCCCATAAACCAAACCACTTAAACAAGATTTCTTATTCCTAATGATAGAATAAAAAATAAAAAGATGAAGGGTGTAAAATGAGTACCAAACGAAAAAGATATAGTGCTGACTTTAAAGCCAAATTAGTTTTAAAAGTATTAGAAGGTGATAAAACCATAAATGAGATAGCAAGTGAATATGAGATTATTCCAAAGAATCTCATAAACTGGAAGCAACATTTTTTAGAAAACATGAGTCTAGCATTTGATAAGAGTTCAGTTGTAAAAGAGTATAAAGAAGAGATAGAAAATTTAAATAAAGTAAAAGATGAGTTAGCCAAAAAAGTAGGAAATCTAACTATTGAAAAGGACTTTCTTGAGGGAAAGCTCGTAAGCTTGGCATCATCTAAAGAGAGACAAGTTCTCGTTGATTCCAAGCACACTTTATCACTCAATAAACAATGCAGATTGCTACATGTAAATAAATCATCACTCTACTATAAACCAACCAAGCCATTTAGCACTAGTAGAGATATAGGAATACTTGATGCTATCAATAACATATATTCAGATTTCCCATCATATGGATATAGAAGAATATACAAGCAACTCCAAAAAGATGGTTACAATGTAGGCAAAAAGTTTGTCAAAAAAGCAATGAAGTATATGGGCATAGAGGCTCTATATCCCAAGCCTAACACAACAATACCAAACAAAGCACATTATAAATATGAATATCTTTTAAAAGAATTTAGAAACTACGCAGGACAAATTGTCATTGACAGCATAAATAAAGTATGGAGTACAGATATCACCTATATAAAGCTCGAAAAAGGATTTGTATATTTAGCAGCTATTATTGACTGGCATTCAAAAAAAATACTCTCTTGGCAACTATCTAACACTATGGATGTATCTTTGGTTACAGGTGTATTAAAAGATGCTCTAGTACTTCATCCTAAGCCAGAGATATTCAATACTGATCAAGGGAGTCAATATACCTCAAAAGCACATACTGACATCTTAAAAAAACATAATATCAAAATCTCAATGGACGGCAAAGGAAGAGCAACTGACAATATTTGCATTGAAAGATTCTGGAGAACTATAAAATATGAAGAGATTTATTTGAATGAGTATAAAAATATAAGAAAACTAAAAAAAGCAATTGAAAGATATATGAATAGCTATAATTCAAAAAGATTGCATTCAGCTATTGATTATCAAACTCCTAACGAAGTTTATTATCAAGCTGTTAATAATTTAGTCTCAAAAGGAGTAAAAAAGTTACACGTGGTGTCGTAAGTTGGTGGAATTAAAAAATTTGATTTAGTGGTCTTGACTTTGGGGTGCATTATAAACTAGATATGATTGAAAGATTAGGGAGTGAAAATCTTATATATACTACTTTAGAAGGGCATGAGTTTACTGTAAAAACAAATATACATATTGATAAAAATATGACTTCTATTGATACATATATTGACATTACCAAGTTGTATCTGCTTTCAAAAACAAATGAAAAACAGATTACTGATTTCAAACT
>DAOUSL010000455.1 GCA_030627235.1 Thioploca sp. | reverse complement strand
TCCCTCTGGATCCATAGAACAGAATTACTCAAATTACATTTAGTAATTGAGAAACTAGAAAGGAGATTGTAATGAACACTTCAGAATTAAAAGAGACTCTAGGCAGAATACTTAAAGTAGGTCTAGTACCCTTCATCCATGGGAGCCCAGCTCTCGGCAAAAGCGATATCGTTAAGCAGGTAGCAAGAGACTTTAACCTATCATTAATTGATCTAAGATTAAGTCAGTTAGCTCCTGAAGATTTATTAGGACTACCTTCATTCAATGAAGATAAAACCAAAGCACGGTACGTACCATTTAACGTATTCCCTCTTGAAGGGGATGAACTAGACAATGGTACAGAGGGTTGGTTAATCTTCTTGGATGAGTTTAATGCAGCATCTCTAAGTACACAAGCAGCAGCATTTAAGCTTGTCTTAGACAGAATGGTAGGTGAGTTTAAGTTACATAAGAATGTAGCTATTGTGTGTGCAGGTAATAAATCTACTGATAGAGGTATTACCAATAGAATCAGTACCCCAATGGCTTCAAGATTAATCCATCTAGAATTAGAGGTGGATACAAATATCTGGATAGACTGGGCAATCAAGAATGATATTGATCATAGAATTATTTCATACATTAGATTCAGACCAGACCATCTCCATTCATTTAATCCTAACCATGATGACCATACCTTTCCTTCACCAAGAACCTATGAGTTCTTATCCAAAATAATCAAAGGACATGAGATCACTTACAAGGATCTTCCTGTAATGAGTGGTTGTATTGGTATTGGTACAGCAAGAGAGTTCCTTGGTTTCAGTGAGATCTATACTGAGTTACCTACAATCAAAGAGATCTTGGCTAACCCAGAGAGAGATATCTCTACTGAACCATCAGTATTGTATGCTCTTAGTGGTCTAGTAGCTCATCACATAACCAAGGATAACATAGCTACCTTAATGATCTTCATCCAAAGGATGCCTATAGAATTTAGTATCATTACTCTTAGACAAGGGATAGCTAAGGATACTTCGCTTATCTCACATGAAGCTCTATCTAAATGGATTGAACAGAACCAAGAGTCACTGCTATAGTTGATGGTTTA
>DAOUSL010000284.1 GCA_030627235.1 Thioploca sp. | reverse complement strand
TTTCCCAAAGCTATACAGTTAATTACGGACTTTTTGTAGGATGTAATGAGTTTACGAATTACATCTTTCGAGTCGCATTAATACGATTGATGCAATTCCCTTCGTTCATTGCATCCTACTTTATATACACTTATTTAGGAAAGATGTCTAATCATTTCACAAATCAATTTTAATTATTTTTAAGAATGAAACAAGTTAATCCTTTCAGTAATAGTAGAGTTGATACTCCTTTTCAACACCATACAGATTTAAAAGAAATTTATCAGACTGAATTTGTTCGGTTAAATTCTGTTATAGATGATATTAAATCTGACACAGAAAATCATCAAACTAAAGGGGCAGTAGTTACTGGTGAGCCAGGTATTGGTAAAACTCATATGATGATGCGGTTGGCAACAGAACGATTAGCCAGTAATCGTTTATTATTTATTCGCCAGCCTAATAATATTGATTCAGTTTTATATCATACTTATAGTCGAATGTTAGAATCTTTAGTCGAAAAAGTACCAGATAGTCCGTATTCACAGCTTGAACATTTATTAGCTACCAGTTTTTCAAAAATTATCATTGATACTTTTCGAGAATTCAGAAGTAATAATAAAAAAGCTACTGGGATTTTAGACTATTTTCGGAGATTAACAGATAAAGATCGTTATATTCTAGAAGTTTTATCTAAAGACCCACTGAATATTTACAAAGAATTAGGCCGTGAAGGAGCTCGTAATAAACGGGAATATTGGCAACGAATTGAAATGCTAGTTGATGGCTGGTGGAAAAGATATTATGGAGATGCAGGCTATGCCACTACCATTTTAAAAGGTATTGTTAAATTCTGTAGCTATTCAGATCCAAACAAGAAAAGATTGGTTGGTAAATGGTTATCTGCCAGTGAACTTGATACTGCTGAATCCAATAGTGTTGGGCTTAAAAATTGGAAAGATGACGGTAGCAAAGAAGCGTTTTCCTTAGATGCAATGATGGTTTTTGGTAAGCTATCAATTATGGATGAGCCTTTGATTGTAATTTTCGATCAGTTGGAAGGCTTAGGACTTGAATATAATAAGCAACTGCTGCATAGATTTGGTGATGCAATTAAAGAACTATTTACTCATGTGCCTAATAGTTTGATTATTCTAAATTTATTTCCAGATAGATGGGAATATTTTAAAGCTATTTTTGATGGTTCGGTAATTGATCGAGTTTCTCAATGTCAAATTGTATTGAACAAACCTTCTGAAGACCAATTAAAAAAATTATTAATTATAAAAGCCCAAGAACAAGGGGTAGATATTAATAAATTATTTACTTCGGAAGATTTAACTGATATTTTATCCCAAGGTTCTATTCGAGGAATGTTAAATAGAGCGTCTCATTATTATCGGTTTAGAATTCAAGCAATTCCACTACCAGCAACTCCAAATAAACCAATAGCCTCCAAATCAGAACCATCTAATTTTGAAGATGAAGTTAAAGAATCTCTCAAACTAATTTTGGATGAAGTAAGAGCTTTACAAGTTGATTCTAATTCCTCAAATAATGGAACTGTTGAGCCAATTATTGCATCACCAGTTCAAACAATGAATCTACCAGATAGTAGTTTAGTAATAGATTATTTGGAAAAGGAAAAAGAAATATTAGAAGAAGAATATGAAAAATTGGTAATTATTAGTGACAGTGATGATGTTGGTAAGTTGATAACAGTTTCTGAAGCATTTAATAGTTTACAAAAAAATATCGATATTGACCGCTTAAAATTAGGTTCTCGCAAATTACCAGAACATATATTGATCAAAAATCCCAATTTATCTTTTGTTATTGGTTTTTTACAAGTAAGCGATTTAGGTTTTCCATCTCGAGTCAAAAATTTTAATGAATTAGTTTTTAACTATGAAGAAATAAATTTTATGTTATTTCGAGATATAAGAGAAACTTCTATCACTGGCAAAGTTGGTAAAACAGAAATAGATAGATTAAATAATGTTCATAACGGACAATTTATCTATATGGATAAAGAAGATAGGCTTACTTTTGAATTGATTTATAAATTAATAGTTGATATTCAAAATCGGGATTTTGCTGTTAATTTACCATCTGCACTTAGGACTTTGGAATCTCTTATGAGCAATTATTGGTTGATCAAAATATTTAAAAAAATGTCAGATTCATCAATGTAGTAATAAAAAAAGTTGACGAATCTAAAAAAACTAACTACATTAAATATAAGCTAATTGCATTTTTTTGGTAATTCTGCATAATTCTAGAAATATTTTTATTATGCAGGAATACCAACTTTTATTAAATAGGAGTTATAAATAATGATAGTTAAAAATAGAACGCCAAAAGTACATATTCCAGGTGCTGATAGTTCAACTCGTAATCCTTTGAGAGAAGAAAATTCTCGATTAAAAACCGATATATCAAGATTAAAAATTGAAAAATCTAAATTGAGAGAAGAAAATTCAAATTTAAAAACTGAAAATTCTCAATTACAAAGTCAACATTCACAATTAAAAGAAGAATTAAACTTAGTTAATTTTGATTTACAAGAAGCTCAAGAACATTCTGAATTAATGGAAATTGAATTTGCAAAAAATAATGCTTTATATCATCTATTAGAAGAAGAATATTTAAGAGAAAGCTAATTAAAAATTATTTAGATAAAATTAATAGGTTAAAATATTGTTCCTGATAAATTAGATTTAATTACATAATAACCATCGCTTTATATATTCAGATTAAGCGATGGAATATTGTATTTTCAATACCTATAAGTTGCCATAAACCTTCAAATAATTCTATCTCACTTTTGATTTTTACAAATTCCAAATATTACTTTCCATATTGAATTAAGAGCAACCAGATTGTTCCCACGTAAAGTGGTTAACCCTAATTAATTTTCTTAATTGATATCATTCCTAAATAAGGATATATGTAGGATGCAATGAACGAAGTGAATTGCATCAAGATGTAATTCGTAAACTCATTACATCCTACTAGCTTTGGTAAATTTCACGTCGGTAAT
>DAOUSL010000307.1 GCA_030627235.1 Thioploca sp. | reverse complement strand
CAGGAGACAGAAGTAGGCAGTGTTACGCCGACCTTGATGGAGCCTAGAGCTAAGGACGAAGAGGTTACGGCTGAGGAACTTAAGCTAGAGGGCGAGGTCATAGCTGCGGCTGGCAAAGTTCGTAGCTCTCAGGATGTCATGGGTGACTCACTGGACCCTGCTTTGTTTGGGCAGGTGGAGACGGCTTATGTACGCCCTGGTGATTCCGATTATGTAATGCGTGGCGCTAGATACGGGGATGGCCCATCGCAGGATACTGAGTATAGCGGCGGGGATGAGGAGACTATCCCTGATCGGGTTATGCAGGAGAATGCTGAGAAGTTAGACCCTGAGACTGCGGCTAATGAGGGCCTTATATATAAAGGTACCGCCAGCGGTAAGGTGCCAGCCACGGTTAAGAAAGCCCTCATGCTTGGACGGGCTAAGGGTGGTGAGATTATGGAGACTGCCGAAGGTACGATCATATATGTGCCTAAGGGCGAAGACCCTGAGACTGTTATGGATGCAAATGTGCTTCTAGAGGCAGTGCCTGTAGAGGGTGGATTCTTAGTGCGTAGAACTACGTCGGAAGGTTTCCAAGAGGGTGCCGCTGGTGGGGGCATGAAGGATGCAGCTGTAAACTCAATGATTGCCAAGTATACGGGGCCTAAGCAACTAGAGAAGGCCGGCCGGTATTCTAAGTTGACTAAGGCTCAGGAGTTTAGAAATGGGCATGGGCAGTCTAATGAAATCGATATTAGCGGTGTTGTACGTCTAGGCAGCGCGCTGCTAGGCCGTAAGCAGCGAACAGTTGGCAAGAAGCAGATTATGCAGGCGTTCGTGGAAGGGCTAGGGCGCTTAGAGTCTATGGGCTACAAGTTCCCGCATGCTACGAAGAAGCCGGGTAAGACTTCAAAAGATAAGAAGACCTGGAATAATAATGAGCTCGCCGATAACGTTATATTCAACTTCCCTGATAACCTGAAGGTGTTCCACTACCCAGGCAAAGGCGGTAAGGCTGTTACGTGGGGGCAGATTAAAGATATCAAGACTGAGAACCGGGCTAAGTTTGCACTTAAGGAGGACCCGGAGGCTGCGGACTTCGAGGATAGCGAAAATATCAGGAATGAAGATACTAAAGAGGTCGAGCGGGAGTCTGAAGAAAATAGGATCGAGAATCGTAAGCTTGATAAGAACGAGAAGTTTACCCCGCTGACCAACAGCGAGCGTGTTGCGCATGAGAAAGAGCTAGCTGAGGCTGCGAAGCCTAAGCGTAAGCCTATCCCGAAGGGTACTAAGCCTATCAAGGGCCTAGATATTCCAGAGGCAACGGACCCCTTCTATGAGAAAGGCCCTAAGGATCCGCCTGCTGGGGAGCGTGGCACTAAGGGAGCCCCTGCAGATAGAGAGATTGAGAGCGTAGAGGTCCATGACGCGCCTACTAAGGCTACAGACTTTACGGTAAGTACAGACTCTGGAGCCCCTGAGATTACAGGGTTCTTACGTGAACTGGCTGAGAACTTAGGGCTCAGCACTAACTTCCACATCGTAGATGCTGCGGGTAAGGCTGCACTGCTTGCCTCAATCAAGGCTAGGGCTAAGCAGCTCCCTCGCGGTAGTCAAGAGCGCGAGGCGATGGTTGCTACGGGCGTAGCACTACAGGACGCTACTACCGCCCAGATTATATATAATGATAGCTCGGCTACGATGACTGATCGTGTGCCTATTATCTACTTGCCTAAAGATGCAACTGTTACGCAGGCTGCTCATGAGTTTGGGCATATGGTTAAGCGTTCGGTTGTTGATGGACTAATCGCTAGTGATAAGGCAGCTGATAAGGCTGTTGTTAAGGCCTTGTTTGGAGATACTAACCTCAACGATCCGCATGCAGCCCTATTAGTCGATGAGAAGTTTGCTGTCCACATGGAGCAGTGGGCTACATCTCATAAGGTTCCGCGTGGAGCTATTGAGAAATTCTTCAAGAGTCTCGGTGATAAGTTCAAAGCTATCTACAAGGCGCTGAAGACGCATCTTATTGGAGCGGTTGGGGACAGGTATACCTTTGACCACTTCATGGAGGCTATGCTCGATGATGGCGCGGCGCTGCATGTTAGAGAGGAGACGGGCAATACAAAACAGGTCTCTAAGACTGTAGAAAGCGTAGAGCCTGCAAATCCCGAGAATATTCGCAAAGCTCAGGAGTTTGTAAAGCGGGCTAAGGCCCGGTTGGCTCAGGCTAAGAAGCTCAAGGACTCCGAGTTAGTGCAGAAGCAGATAGCTCTTAGAACTGAGGCTCTTACTGCTGCGAAGGAACAGCTAGCTAAGGCTAAGGAGCCTACACGGGTCTACACTAGTACAACTGATACAGTGGCGGCGAGGTTCTCCAGCAGGGTAGTCCCGTACAAGAAAATGGATAGTCCGGTTATCTCGGGTACTGAGCAGACCTATCAGGATTTCGTTAAGGACAT
>DAOUSL010000114.1 GCA_030627235.1 Thioploca sp. | reverse complement strand
CCTAACAAACGTCATAAATCTGTTGGTAAAGAAACTGGACTTACAAATCATATTGAACGCTCGTACCATGAGACAACGAATTGATCTCACATTCGTTCGCTACTTCGTTGCCCGTTTAGTCAGAAGCACTCTTTCTTTTTCCAAAAAACTTTCAAATCACATTGGGGCTATTTAGATTTTCATTCATCATTATAATGCCAATATTATTTGATTTTATGTGCCACTACTTCGTTCAGGAATACCAAAGATTTATCTTACCAACCATTTGCTCATTCCCAATGACTTCGTTCAATACCATTATAGCAGACACGTAGGTTCGCCCTGCTTAACAGCATTGAATAGCCTCGTTTGGAATACAATCAGTGACGCACCAGAGTTATATATAAATTATACTTCTCGTGCTGCTTGAGGATGCTTACGTTCAGTTGATTGTAAAAGTTTATTAATAGCATTAAGATAAGCTTTAGCTGAAGCAATTACAATATCTGTATCAGCACCTTGTCCATTAACAATACTACCATTTTTTTCTAAACGTACTCCAACTTCACCTTGAGAATCAGTCCCATCCGTCACATTATTAACCGAATAAACTAGTAATTTAGTTTTACTAGCAATCAAGTTTTCGATAGCTTTAAAAGTAGCATCTACTGGTCCACTACCATCAGCAGCTGACATGTTTTCTACTCCATCCACACTAATAGTTATTTGTGCATGTGGTATCTCACCAGTTTCTGAGCAAACTTTTAATGCTACTAATTTAAGTTGTTCATGCTTAGTGCTTAAAGTATCACTTACAATGGCTTGTAAATCATCATCAAAAATTTCATGTTTTTTATCGGCTAACTCTTTAAAACGACTAAAAGCAGTATTGACAGCTTCTTCAGACTCAAGTTCAATGTTCAAGCTTTTTAATCTTTCCCGAAAAGCATTTCTACCAGAATGTTTACCTAAGACCATTCGATTGGCATGTAAACCAACATCTTCGGCTCGCATAATTTCATAAGTCTGCCTATGTTTAAGCACTCCATCTTGATGAATTCCAGCTTCATGAGCAAAAGCATTAGCACCCACGATGGCTTTATTAGGTTGCACTGGAAAACCTGTAATAGTAGATACTAAATGTGAACAATTAATAATTTGAGTAGTATCTAAATCTGTATGACAAGGAAAAACATCATGCCTAGTTTTTATTGCCATCACTACTTCTTCCAATGAAGCATTACCAGCTCTCTCACCTAAACCATTAATAGTACACTCAATTTGTCTAGCACCATTCATAGCAGCAGCTAAAGAATTGGCTACTGCTAAACCTAAATCATTATGACAATGGACAGAGAAAATTGCTTTATCTGAATTGGGAATTCGTTCCAATAATTCGGCAATTAAGCTTCCAAATCGATCTGGTAAATTATAGCCAACTGTATCAGGAATATTGATTGTATTAGCACCAGCATCTATTACTGCTTCAATGATACGGCATAAAAAATCAGTATCTGAACGACCAGCATCTTCTGGAGAAAATTCAACATTATCAGTATACTGCCTAGCAAGTTTGACAGCTCTAACTGCCTGTTCTAATACTTGATCTGGTGACATTTTCAACTTCATTTGCATATGTATCTGAGAGGTCGCAATAAAAGTATGAATCCTGTGCGAATTAGCAGATTTAAGTGCTTCAGCAGCTCTATTTATATCTTTATCCAAAGCTCGAGCTAATCCACATACAGTGCTATCTTTAATAACATTTGCTACTGCCTGCACTGCTTTAAAATCCCCTGGACTAGCTATAGGAAAGCCAGCTTCAATCACATCAACATTCAATTTTTCTAACGCTTTGGCGATGCGGACTTTTTCCTCTTTAGTCATAGAAGCCCCTGGACTTTGTTCGCCATCACGTAAAGTTGTATCAAAAATAATGAGTTTATCAGTCATAGTTTAAACCTTAAAATAAGCTAACTTTATACAGGAAATTACATACAAACAAAATTTGGGCTTAAGTCAGACTAATTAGCCAATATTCTGTATAAAGTATAAGTTAAAAATTGTTTTGAATTTTAGGCTATGATTGTAAAGACAATCTTTGCCAAATGTGATGATTTATTGCCCCAAGGGGCAGCAAATGCGACAGACAGCACATCATCTGCTCATTAAGAGCATAGGTATAAAATATGATGATGTGAGTAGAAGGCATGAAAAAGTATTCAGATTTAATAGTTAATATTATAATAAACTAAAATTTACCAAATTGCTAGATTTAATTTTAAATTTTACCATACTTTTCAAACCTTCCAGGTTTTTAAAACCTGGAAGGTTTAGTTTCGAATTTTATTAAATTCTTATTCCTTATGATTATCAACCGGTTCAACTGTCAATATTAATCCATCAATCTTTGTTACTTTTATTATTTGATCAGATTCTATTGGAACTAATGCTTCTGCTTTCCAAATTTCACTATGAACAAACACCCGTAAGATACCATTTTTATTGCTTAAACATTTACCTTTCTCACCTATCATTTCTTCGTGGCCACCCAAAGCTGGTTGAGTGCGAATTTTAATAAATACTTTTAAAGCCCATAAAAAGAAAACAACAGTAACTATACTAAGACTAGCAATAAGAGGGATAGAAATAGTATAATCCTGTACTTCAGTGTCTATTAAGATTACTGAACCAATAATAAACGCAACTAAACCACCCAATCCTAAAGCACCAAAACTAGGAATAAATGCTTCTGCTATTAAAAAAGTAATACCTAGTAAAATTAATCCAATACCAGAAAAATTAACTGGTAAAATTTGAAATGCAAAAAAAGCGAGTAATATGGAAATACCGCCTACTACTCCAGGTAATATACTACCCGGATTAAATAATTCAAAAAATATTCCATATATACCTAATAACAATAAGATATAAGCTACATTTGGATTAGATATTATAGTTAACATCTTATTTCGCCAGTCTGGTTCTAAAACTATAACTCTGATACCATCAGTTAAAATACGATGTTCTTGACCAAATAACTTAATTGGTTTAGCATTTATTTTAGCTAATAATTCGGTTTGATTAATAGCAATTAGATCAATAACTCCTTTTGTTAAGGCATCTTGAGCTGATAAACTAGCAGAATTACGCACTGCTTCAATAGCCCAATTAGAATCCCGTCCGTGCATTTGGGCTAAAGATAGTAAATAAGCTTCAGCATCATTAACTATTTTATTATCCATAATATTATCTTTTGCTGTAGCATCAGTCTGTACTGGGGTGGCAGCCCCTAAATTAGTTCCTGGAGCCATTGCGGCAATATGACTTGCATATAAAATATAAATACCAGCACTAGCCGCTCTAGCACCAGAAGGACTTACATAAGTAACCACAGGAATTGAAGAAGCAACAATACTTTGCACTATATCTCTCATAGCAATATCAAGTCCTCCAGGAGTATCAACTGTTAAAATTACTAATTTTACCCCAGAATTCTGAGCATCAGCCAAGCCACGTTTTATATAATCAGCAGTAGCCGGACCGATAGCTCCATCTATTTCCAATACCCAAGCAGTATTTTTAGCATAAACTTGCAATGATGCGAATATTAGTATTAATAAAATTATTTTTTTCATATTATTCCCTTGATTTAGATAATTATTTACAATATTTTTAATTTTCGTGATGGAAATTATGTTCAAGCCAGTTAAAAAACGAGAACTTCATTAGACATCATTTCTAAATAAGATTAAATAAATGTAGGGTGCAATGAACGAAGGGAATTGCATCAATAATGCGACTCGAAAGATGTAATTCGTAAACTCATTACATACTACAGTCCGTAATTAACTGTATAGCTTTGGTCAATTTAACGTTGGTAATACATACTTAGCTATTTTCGGTATTTAGGAAACTATGTCTATTCAACTATAGCATTTTTCGATTGGATAAACTACAGCAATATAAGTAATTTATTTTGAATTTAATTAAGAATTAAGCATTCATAATTAAGAATTAATAAAACTATATAATACTACTGCTAATGGCTCACGTTTCAATTGTAAAGAATTTTCTACTGCTAATTTAGCTTGATTTAAATTACCTTTACTTAATTGAAGAAATGCTTTATTTAACTGGTTCTCTGCTTGTTGTTCAATAGTTAACAACATTGCTAAATCTGCTCCACAACGAGAACAAATATTTTCTTGCAAACGTCCTTTACAAATTGGACAACGTTTCATTATGACTCCAAATAATAAATTATATCAGATAATTGTTCCATAGAATCATTTAAAATTTTAGAATTATCTGTGGCAATAGCATCATTTATAGCTTCAATCATGTCCACTATATCTTCCTTATCTTCAATTGAAGCATTATCCAATAATTGTTCAGCTTTTCCTATTAAAACCTTAGCCTGCTTAATTACTTTATCAGTTTCACTAATCTCTTCAGTTTTTTCACCAAATATCTCTTGAATACGTTCTTTGGCTTGTTTCATTTCATCTGCTTCAAATCGAGAAATAACATTGTCTATTATGATAGATTTTTTAAAACCAGTGGTTTTCTCAATTGCTGATACATTTAAAATACCATTTAAATCAAGCTCTAACTTTAATAAAATTGGACTATTTGCTGGAGCTTCATTTAGACCTTCAACTATAAATTCGCCAATTTGAATATTATTTAGAGCATCTTGATCTTCGCCCTGGTAAACTTTTATCTCAATAATCTTCTGATTATCAACCATTGTAAAAAATAATTCAGTTTTAGATAATGGTAACGGACTATTTTTATGGATAATTGGTACATACATACAAGGATAAAACTCTCCATTCAATTCTCCAACTGCACTAGTCCCATAAGTATAGGGTGTTACATCAACTAAAACTGCTGAACCAGATACTTCTTGGCCAGCAATAATAGCAGCTTGAATTGCAGCTCCGGCAGCAACGCATAAATCAGGATCAACTTCAATTCTGGGTTGTTTTTGAAATTCTTGATATAAACGTTTACTCACAATTGGAGTTCTAGTGCTACCACCAACTAATAAAATTTCATCAATATCAGCAACTGTTAAATTAGCACCATTTAAAGCAACATGAATAGCTTCCAAAGTTTCATCAATATAATCCACTATCATTTTTTCATAATCACTTCTAGCTAATTCCAAAGATAAATTGATTGATTTTCCTTCATATTCATATAAATATTCTTCTTCAATAATCGTAAATGGTTGATCAGATAACATGCGTTTAGCAGCTTCAGCAGCCCTATTTATTCGAGCCATTGCTTTCCGTGATTCACGAATATCAACGGTAAACTGATTCTGAATATATTCCACGATATGATCAGCTATTTTTTGGTCGAAATCATCCCCACCTAATTTATTATTACCATGACTAGCAATTACTTCCACCACCCCATCTTCAATATTCACTATAGAAACATCAAAAGTTCCACCACCTAAATCATAAACTAAGATATGTTTTTTATTTTCAGTTTCATATGATAAAGCAGCAGCGGTTGGTTCATTGATCATTCGCACTACTTCCAAACCTGCAATTTCACCTGCTTCACGAGTAGCTTGACGTTGAGCATCAGAAAAATATGCTGGAACTGTGACAACAGCTTTAGATATTGATTTATTTATATAATTTTCGGCAATAGTTTTTAATCGTTTTAAAATAATAGCTGATATTTCTTGGGGAGTATATAACTTTTCAGCCATTTCAATACTATCTTCTTCACCCATTTTACGTTTAATGGATTTGATTGTTTTTTCCGGATATAAAATATATTGATTTTTGGCTGATTCACCCACTAAAATTTCATTATTATCACTAATCCCAACAAAAGATGGCAATATTTTTCGTCCAGAGTCTTCTATTATGGTAACTTTACCGTTTTCCACGATTGCTATTTCAGAATTAGTTGTTCCTAAGTCGATTCCAACGATTACTTCATCCATTAATTTAGTTCCAAATTTATTGATAAGAAATATGATTATACATTATTATTTTATCCATAAATACCAAATAACTATTTTATAGCAATTCTTAATTATGAAGGCTTAATTATTAATTAAATTCAAAATAAATATCAATTACTTGTTTAATATTGCTGTAGTTTATATAATTGAAAAATGCTATAATTTACTAAATCAGAATTTACCAGATTTTAGGATTATCTCGTGTTACTATTAGCGTAAGTATTGAATCTTCAATAATCATGAATAAAATCTATGGAAATTATTCAAATTATTTGCTATGACAATACTTATAATTAACAATTATTTATTAGACATCTTTCCTAAATTCCGAAATTAATATAGCTAAGCATGATTGTATTAACGACATGAAATTGACCAAAGCTATATAGTTAATTACTGATTTTATGTAGGATGTAATGAATTTACGAATTACATCTTTCGAGTCACATTAACACGATTTATGCAATTCCCTTCGTTCATTACATCCTACTTATATACTCTTATTTAGGAAAGATGTCTATTTTAAATCACATTTTTTTAGATAAACAAATTCAAATAATTATGGATATTACTCCTTATTTAAAACTAGTAGTTGAAAAACATGCTTCCGATATATTTTTTACTGTTGATTCTAATGTAAGAATTAAAGTATCTGGTAAGGTTATTGGTGTTGGTAAAACTATTTTAACCAGTAAACTTACTGAGGAAATTGCCCATGATATTATGAATGAGGAACAACGAGTTTTTTTCGCTAAAAATTTAGAGATTGATTTCGCTATTTCTTGGCCAGCAACTGATGCTCGTTTTCGTATTAATGCCTTTAAACAGCAAGGTTTAGTTTCTATCGTAATGCGTTATATTAATGCTAAAGTACCAACGATGGCTGATTTGAATTTACCTAGTATTTTAGGTGATTTAATCATGAAAAAACGTGGTTTACTATTAATGGTAGGAGCAACTAATTCAGGAAAATCAACTACTTTAGCAGCTATGATTGATCATCGTAATCAACATGAAGCTGGCCATATATTAACTATCGAAGACCCAGTAGAATTTGTTCATGTCCATAAAAAATCTTTAATCAATCAGCGTGAACTAGGAGTAGATACTCATTCTTATGCTAATGCTCTCAGGAGTGCTATGCGTGAATCTCCAGACGTTATTTTTATTGGGGAAATCCGAGATAGAGAAACCATGTCAGCATCATTAGAATTAGCTAATACTGGCCATTTAGCTATTTCAACTCTTCATGCTAATAATTCCAATCAAGCTATGCAAAGGGTTGTCAATATGTTTCCTCAAGAGCAACATAAAAAACTATTTATGGATTTATCCTTAAACTTAATTGGAGTAGTTTCACAACGTTTAGTAGTAGGAGTGGATAATAAAAGAGTTGGAGCTGTAGAAATTATGGTTAATAATCCATTTATTTCCGACTTAATTTTGAAAGGTAAAATAGAAGAAATAAAAGAAGCTATGACCAACAGTGGGACTGAAGGAATGCAAACTTTTGATGCTGCATTACATAATTTATATCAAGCTGGTAAAATATCCTTAGAAGAGGCTTTAGCTAATGCTGATTCTAGTACTAATTTACAAACAAAAATTGCTTTTGGGTGAATGGGCATGGTTATGAATTATATTTCTAAGATGATATTACTTAGGTTTCGGGAAATACGCTATGCTTCATTCCCGAAACAACCATTGTCGAAGATATTATTTAACCCAATATTTTAAAAAATCTAACACATTAATTACCATTTTATAAAACAAAATTATGTCAAGAAAAATTTTAGTTACCAGTGCTTTACCCTATGCTAATGGTTCAATCCATATTGGACATTTAGTTGAATATATTCAAACAGATATCTGGGTGCGCTTTCAAAAATTGCGAGGTCATGAATGCTATTACGTTTGTGCCGATGATGCTCATGGAACTCCAATTATGTTGCGAGCGGAAGCAGAAAATATCACTCCAGAAGAGCTAATAAATCGAGTTAATGTCGAACATCAACAGGATTTTGCTGATTTTGCGATTGAGTTTGATAATTATTATTCGACTCATAGCGAAGAAAATCAATATTTTGCTAATTTAATTTATAAAAACTTAGCTGCTGGAGGTCATATTGAACGACGAACGATTAGCCAATTTTATGATCCAACCAAAGAAATGTTTCTTCCAGACAGATTTATTCGAGGAGAATGTCCACACTGTGGAGCTAAAGATCAATATGGTGATAGTTGTGAAGAATGCAGTAAAACTTATAATCCGACTGAACTTAAAAATCCTATTTCTGCTGTTTCCGGTACAACTCCAGTGGAAAAAGAATCAGAACATTTATTTGTAAATTTAGCTAATTTTACTGAAATGTTGCAGGAATGGACTAAAAATTTACAACCTGCGGTATTAAATAAGCTTGCGGAATGGTTAGAAACTGGTTTGCAAGCTTGGGATATTTCTCGAGACGCTCCTTATTTTGGATTTGAAATTCCAGACGAACCAGGTAAATTTTTTTATGTATGGTTGGATGCTCCTATCGGTTACATGGCTAGTTTTAAAAATCTATGTGAGAAGAAAAATCTAAATTTTGATGAGTTTTGGGCGAATGATAGTCAGGCGGAAATATATCATTTTATTGGCAAAGATATTACTTATTTTCACTGTTTATTTTGGCCAGCTATGTTAGAAGGAGCAGGATTTAGAAAACCAACTTCAGTATTTGCGCATGGATTTTTAAAAGTCGATGGGTATAAAATGTCTAAATCTCGTGGCACTTTTATTAACGCTCGTACTTATTTGAACCATTTGGATCCAACTTATTTACGTTATTATTTTGCTGCTAAGTTGGGAAATGGAGTGGAAGATGTAGATTTAAATTTGGAAGACTTTTTGAAACGGGTAAATTCTGATTTAGTTGGTAAATTTGTTAATATAGCCAGTCGTTGTGCTGGTTTTATAAGTAAACGTTTTGCTGGTCAATTAGCAGATGAATTAGCAGATAAAGATTTATATCAACAATTTATAGCTGCTGGTGATAGTATTGCTGATGCTTATGAAAATCGGGATTACAATAAAGCTGTACGAGAGATTATGGCTTTGGCGGATAAAGCTAATCAGTATATTGATGAGCATAAGCCTTGGGTTTTGATTAAGCAGGAAGATAGTCAGGCAGAATTACATGCAGTTTGTAGTCAAGGTTTAAATTTGTTTCGGGTTTTAATGGGTTATTTAACTCCAATTTTACCTGTTTTGACAGAAGAAGTAGGAACATTTTTAGCGGCTCCAATTACTTGGCAACCAGAAGCTTTAACTACACATAAAATCAATAAATTCAAACCTTTGTTAAAGAGGGTAGAACAGAAGAATATTGATGCAATGATAGAAGCCTCGAAAGAAACTTTGATGGCTACTACACCGATTGAAAAACCTGCTGAAAAAATTTCTGATACTATTAGTTTCGATGATTTTGCTAAGATTGATTTACGCATTGCTAAGATTGTGAAAGCAGAACATGTTGAGGAAGCTAAGAAGCTATTGAAATTGACTTTGGATATAGGTGAAGATAAGCATCGTACTGTATTTGCTGGGATTAAGGAGGCTTATCAGCCAGAAGAGTTGACTGGTCGATTGACAGTTATGGTCGCTAATCTTGCTCCACGGAAAATGCGATTTGGATTATCTGAAGGCATGGTATTAGCTGCTGGCCCAGGTAAGCAGGATTTGTGGATTTTGAGTCCAGATGATGGGGCTAAACCTGGTATGAAAGTTAAATAATAATTGAGGAAGCACTTCAAATAATTGGGGTGCTTATATGAAAAAAATCTATGTTTTTCAGGCTAGTGGAACTGAAAATCAATCTTTTGTCAGTAAAAATATTCCTAATTTAATTCTATTATTATTAATAATTATAGCCATAATAGATTTAATGGGTATTACTAGCCAAACTACTCATGAAAATAACCTTAGATTAATATTTGGCTTATTTTTTTTAATATGCACTATGTATCAAAATAATTATGTATTGATTCTTCCACGTTTACAAATAGACTCTTTAAATAACCTATTGATATATTTAGGCAAAAGAATACATTATTCAACAAAATTAGAAAATATTCACCATTTTTCTATCACAGAAGACGGAATAATTTTACACAGTGATAAAAAAATTAAAATACCTTTCTCAGAATTTAAAGATGTTGATTTAATTGATTTTGCTAACTCTATGAATAAAGTAATTAAAACTAATGTGGATTTTCATACTATATTGAATGAAGATGATAGGATACAAGGATTTAATTATTTAGATGAAAACAATACAAAAGGTTTACAATCTTTTATGCAAGAAGAATTTTTTACTAAAGGTATTAAAGAATTACAGGAATTTGAGCCAAAATTTATTCTTACAAAGAACTGGTGGTGGTCATATCAATTTCCAATAACTGCTAGTATTAGTATGGTTATTATTTTTTCTATAATAGAATTAAGTTTATGGTTCTTTAATTAGCTTAAATTACTATGAAAAAAATCTATGTTTGTCAGGCTAGTGGAACTGAAATTGGAAAGCTAATAAAGATAATTTTTCTTTTTGTGGCTATATCTTTTGCTGTATTTTTTATGTTAGTTAATCTTGATATAATTGATATAAGTAATGAATATATTGATGAAGAGCAATTTAATAATACTATTATGCTTATTATTAGTATTGCAGGAATATACCATTCTTCTTATAGATTAATTCCTCCACGTTTACAAATAGACTCATTAAATAACTTGCTTATTTATCTTGGTAAAAGAATACATTATTCAACAAAATTAGAAAATATTCACTATTTTTTTATAGCAGAAGATGGAATAATTTTACATAGTGATAAAAAAATCAAAATACCTTTCTCAGAATTTGAAAATGTTGATTTAATTAGTTTTGCTAATTCTATGAATAAAATAATTAAAACTAATGTAAACTTTTATACAATATTAAATGAAGGCAATAAAATACAAGGTTTTAATTATTTGGAAGGTGAAAGTATAAAGCAGCTAAAAGAACAAGGAGATATTTTAACTAATTTATGGTGGTGGTCTAACTTTTTTATAATTTCTATCACTAGTATGATTATTATTTTTTCTATAATAAAATTAAGTTCATGGTTATTCAATTAGTTTATTTATATGAAAAAAATCTATGTTTGTCAGGCTAAAAGTCATCAGTCAGTAAAAAATACTAGTTTTATTCTAATGCTACCTCTTTTTATACTTTTCTTAAATGATACATTCACTAAATTTTTTGATGAACAGTTTCTATTTGCAGTTGGTATTATTTACGTTAATGGAGTTTATTTGTATCAAAATTATATGGTAAATACTGCATATATACAAATAGACTCATTGCATAACGCATTAATTTATATAGGCAAAGGAATCAAAATTTTAGTAAAATTAGACAAGATTAACAAATTTACTGCTGTAGAAAATGGAATAATTGTAAATAACGAGGATAGAATATTTAAAATACCTTTTGAAGAATTGAAAGAAGTTGATTTAGTCCATTTTGCTACTTCTATGAATAAGGTAATTAAAACTAATGTAGATTTTCATACTGTATTAAATGAAGATGATAGAATACAAGGTTTTAATTATTTAGAAGGAGAAACTATGAAACAAGCTAATAAATATAAAACTGTTATTACTAATTTTTGGTGGTCACAAATTTTTCCTATGATTTTTTTGATTAGTATCTCAATTATTCTTATTATAATTCGATTTAGTATTGAATGGTTCTCTAATTAGCTAATTTATAATGAAAAAAATCTATGTTTGTCAAGCTAGTGGAACAGAAGTAACAAAATTTAAAAGGTTATTTTTCAACTTTTGACAACTGTACAACATCTGCTGATAATTTGCTGGCTTTCTCTTTTGCTATAGATAAAGTTACATGAAATTGTGAGCCTTCTCTTTTTATAGAAGTTGCCCAAATTTTTCCGTTATGTAATTGTACAAGTTGCTTAGTAATAGCCAAACCTAATCCAGTACCACCGTATTCTCTTGCAGTTGAACCTTCAGCTTGTTCAAAAGATTTAAAGATACTTTTTAATTTTGCTTCAGGAATACCTATGCCAGTGTCTGAAACTACAATTTATAAATAGGAATCAACTACATTGGCTGAAATTTTAACTTTACCATGTTCAGTGAATTTAATTGAATTACCGATAAGATTATGCAGAATCTGTTGCAAACGATTTTCATCCGCTTGAACCGGTGGTAAATCGGATGATACAGCATTTATCAATTGAATTGACTTACCTTGTATTAATGGATAACTCAGTGTCAACACAATATCGACAATCTCTCGTACTCCAATTGATTTTAATTGTAAATCTAAATTTTTATGTTTTAGCTTGGAAAAATCTAAAATATCATTTACTAAATTAGTCAAACGTCTGCCACTGCCAACGATCATGGAAAGATTAGCGTTAGTTTTATCCGTCAGTTCTCCGGTTGCACCATCTATTAGTGATTCTGCAATCCCAATAATTCCATTGAGAGGAGTGCGTAATTCATGGGAGGTATTGGCTAAAAACTCATCTTTAATTTTATCTAACTGTTGTAATTCAGTATTTTTAGTTTCTAAGGACTCATAAGAGGTTTTTAATTGAGCCGTCATACGATTAAAAGAATATTCCAATACTTCTAATTCATCACCTTTAATATCAATATTTTGTGGAGTAGCTTTCGCTAATATTTGGCATTCATGCAAAATTGGTTGTAAACGTTGATTAAAACGTCGGACAAATATTATAACAACTAATGCTAAAATAATTCCAGCTCCTAAACTACCAATTATTGTGACGGAAAATACTGGGTCATGCACTACCGATTTTGGTACAACCGCTAACATTAACCACTGGGTGCTTGGTACTCTCTGATAAGCTAAAAAGACATCATTTACTTGGAGCATACCAGAATCGGTTGCTTTTACTGTTTGCCATATTGTGTTAAATAATGGAATTTGTTGATAACTTTCTCTTAATTTAGCTTTGTTGGAATCTGGTGGATAAGATAATAAATTACCCTGTTGGCTTAAAACAGCAAAATAGCCAGCATTTCTAACCACAGAATGATGAACTTGCTCGCTTAAGGCTGTGACATTTACATCAGCTCCTGCAACTCCAATTATTTTCTCATCAAAAATAGGATTTAAACAACTCATCATAGTAATACCATGCCAATCAAAAGGATCAGTCCATAAAAGTTTTTGTTTGGTAAACGGTATAGTGTAATAATTTTGTTCAAAGTAATTATCATCCTGAAATAAATCAGAATAGCGAGTTTCTGATGTGGATAGCTGTTGTCCCACTGCTCCAGTTTCACCTTGATCTATATAAAAATATGGCCAATAGCCACGTAACTTGGGTGTCATTTGGAAAGGAGTCTGTCCAAAGCCATTGCCCATAACTAAATCGGGTCGGTGTTGAAAAAACTGGTAGGCTAAAGTTTTATAAGCTTTTGGATCGTCAATACCAATTTGTCGCATACTGCTAGCAGCGGAAGCAAGGCTTATCATAGATTTTTCCACTCTTTTCAGTTGTCCATCAATAGATTTTACTTGCATACTCAAGGTGCTAAAAATTTCATCTTTGGCTTGTTTTTCTAAAATTTGATAGAAAAAATAGGACATTCCGCCTAATCCTACCAAAGCACCACATAGTACATATAAAAATAGTTTTGAACCAATAGAATTGAACCAAGATTTTGAGAACTGAGATGTTGCAAGAGTTGTTTTACTTGACAGTTGGGAATCATTCATAATATTTAATCACTTTTTGGAACCAAATTAAAAGTCAGAAATTCCAACTCTTCTTGAAATTCTTCACCGTATTCTTCTATACCATAGTCATCAGACTCATAAATCCAATTAACAATAATATTTTTGCCATTATTTTTTACTTCTTGTTCTAGTCGGTCAAATAAATTTAATAACATTTTGGAAGAACTGCTATTGAAATAGGTTAGAGTCACATTGACGGTAAAAGTTTGTTTCCCTAACTGTTCTAAATATTTATTCAACCAAGCAAAAATTGGGGCAGAAAGTAACACCAAATTCTCTGGATAAGATTCACCACTAAATTCAAGAGTATCAGCAGTAAAACTAACTCTTGGGGTATATTTACTAGCTTCTATGATTAAATTTTCCATGATTTAAATTATTAAATAATTCCTTTTTTTAAGTTCTAAATTTGACGATAGTTACATCATTTTACTGATCATTTTTACATATTGTTCATCAAAAGTATATGGCTATTTTTTTTTAGACATCGTTACCTAAATAAGGAAAATAGCTAAGTATGATTGTATTAACGACGTGAAATCGACCAAAGCTATACAGTTAATTACGGACTTTATGTAGGATGTAATGAGTTTACGAATTACATCTTTCGAGTCGCATT
>DAOUSL010000380.1 GCA_030627235.1 Thioploca sp. | reverse complement strand
CTTAACAACTTAGCAGTATGGCATGATTCCCAAGGCAACTATGAGCAAGCTAAACCCTTGTATGAAAGGGCTTTGGCTATTCATGAGAAAGTCCTTGGTTATGAACATCCTGAAGTTGCAAACAGCCTAAACAACTTAGCAGTATTTCTTCTAGAACAAGGCAACTATGAGCAAACTAAACCTTTGCTTGAAAGGGCTTTGGCTATTTATGAGAAAGTCCTTGGTTATGAACATCCTGAAGTTGCAAACAGCCTAAACAACTTAGCAGGATTGCTTATAGACCAAGAAGGCAACTATGAGCAAGCTAAACCCTTGTATGAAAGGTCTTTGTCTATTAATGAAAAAGTTTTTGGAAAAGAGCATCTTAAAGTTGTAACTACCATTGATAACTTAGCCGCATTATATAAGAAGCAGGGCAAATACAAAAAAGCTAAATCTCTGTATAAACGTTCATTAAAAATTCTCAACAAGTTCTTTAAACCAAACCATCCTAGAGTGCGTTTGGCTAAGAAAAATTATAACCGTTTAAAATAGATAATCAATAAAAATACCAAATATGCGACAAGGGAACTTTTTAATGAAACTTGAGAATCTGGTAACTACAAACAATATGGAAATATTATGAATAACATTGAAGTTTATGCACCTGACTGAATTCTCACTCCGGCGAGTGGGAACTGAAAAAGTAGAATATCAACACCAGAAAAATACAAATAACAGGAAATAAAATGGAAGAATCAGATAATGATTGGAGAATTCAGGATATATTTTTTCTTACTGAAGATTGGACATCTCCATGGACTGGGGAAATTAATAAAAAAGGCAGTCAAGTTACATTGGTATCTACAACCCAATTAACTAAGAAAAAACAACTTACTATTGCTATTCCTAATGCAACTGCCATTTGTATTAGTGCATCTAGAAGAATATGGAAAGAAGCATTGGAGATTAGAAATACATCAAAAATTGATCGTTCATTAAAATCAAAAGTTACTTTTAATTCAAAATCGGAAGCTTTTGATTATATTGAAAGAATAATGGAATCTATTATAATGGCATATACGGCATTGGAATCTTTTGTTAATGAAAGAATTCCTGATGATTTCAATTACGAACACACCAATAGAAAAAATTATACAACAGAAGTTATGGACAAACAATCTATAGAAAGATGGCTCTCTTTAAATGAGAAACTATCAGATGTTCTACCATTAGCTATAGGAATACAGTCCCCAAAAGGAAGTAAATGTTGGCATAGCTATCATAGATTTAAAAAAATTCGTGATAGAATTATTCACATGAAAAAAGAAGATAGAAGACCAACTGGTCCAGAAATACCAACACTATGGCACGAAACGAATTATTCAAAGTGGAGCCTCCATATTTACAGGCCAAGGAAATGATTGATTATTTTGTTGATATAGCAAAAATAGTATAAAACGGTTATATATTATAGTCAAAGTTCATCAATAGAACAATTGCTTTCGAATAGCTTTGGCTTGAGCCCATTTATGTTCAATAGGATTAAGT
>DAOUSL010000172.1 GCA_030627235.1 Thioploca sp. | reverse complement strand
GCGTGGCTTTATACGCTCAATGTGGGTAGGGATTCTTTCGTGATGCGTAAAGATAACAAACAATGGATTTGGCTTGCAATTGATATTAAAACCAAAGAAATTGTAGGGTAGGGAGTAGATAGGTGCTCAAGGATTATGGAATTCATTACCATCTGTTTATAGACAATATGCTGTTTCTTATACAGATTTTTGGGAAGCATACAACTTCCCCCAAAAAGCGTCATAAATCAGTTGGAAACTGGGATTACAAATTGCATTGAACGCTCGTACAATGAGACAACGAACAAATATTTTTTCACCCTTTAATGCCCAACTGTAATCTCTGATTATATTGGGTTTAATACCGCTTTCATCAATATATATAAATTGCTTAGACTTTATCTTGTTCTTCATAACTAAATGTTTTTTTTAAGAGTTATCCCAAGTTTATTCAATGCTTTACTTATAGCTAATTGCGTTACTCCAAATGTTTGGGCATGTTCATATTGAAATCTATCTGGATATTCCAATACTTGTTGAGATAACTCTGATAAATTTACTTTTGTTGTTTGCACTTCTCATGCTATTCTTCAATAATTTATTGCACGTTTTCTTAAATATTTGCTATAACTCATTTTTTTATCTATAATTAATATTTATGATATGTTTTTATAAGAATGCTACTATATGTCTTTATTGGTATAAATATTATTGCCAATTGAAGAAATCAAACCAGTATCTTTCATTTCTTTACCAACATCTATGTAATTTTGTTAGGCAATTTTTTAGATGTTGGGGTTAAAATTACAGGTTTGTTTTATAGAGGATTCTAGAGCTGTACGAACTAATGCTACTAATAAGATTATACATCTTTGTCCAATGTTTATCTCGTTTTTTTGCAGAACGTTATTTCCATTTGCCAAAGCATATGCACGCATTAATGATCCAATACATTTGCTATCGTAAACGGTAATTTTTTTACTTTTGTATGGGCTATTATTTGTAGTCACTTTTACTAAATTAGCTTTCATGCAATCTTTATCAATTAATAATTTAAGTTGATTTGGGAGTCCAGTAACTGTCATGCTCTGCAAAGATTCCTGCTTCATTCCTAAAAGATCGGCAGTTCCACGTTCACTTAAACATGCAGTACCATCACTCAAAATATATCCATCACATTTAACACCTGGTACTAATTCTATTTTCCCATAGTATACAGCTTTTAATTTTTGCATAGATATTTTCCGATAAAATGTTGATTATACCAGATTTGAAAATATAAATAGATTGGGATAAAAATTTACCATTGCTAACCAAAACATTTAAACGTTTAGGAAATAGTGGGCAAGATGAGGCTTTACACACCTAAAATCCTCGGAACATAACAGTTTAGTTGTCATTTCGGATTTTATTTTTCTATGAGTTATAATTTCAATTTTAGATTCCATTTTTTTAGTTATTTTTCTCTTTTTATGGGGGATTCTACATCATTTATTTGTTCAAAATAAACTAATTGTGGACTATCAGTTTGTAACCAATCGGCTGCGGTCTGTAGGATTTCTTGTGAGCTTAATTGCTCTAATAATGGTTGGGGACATGGTTTTATCTCCATATCTTAGGTAAAAAATCTCACACTATTTATTATAGCTAATTATGTCTTTATTTTCAATAAGTTAAATTTAAACAGGAGTGCAAGGTTACCTTGTTCCAATTTGCAAGGAGACCTTGCGACTCCTAACCATATATTAAGATTCCTTTGACTGACGCTGGTGCGTCACAGAATGCATTCCCAACGAAGCCGTTGAGAACGAGAAAATCGTCAATAAGTTCCACCGATTTTATCGGTGGATATTCACAGGACTGTTAATCCATAGTTTAATTTTAAAATTTACTCAGCTACATAACTATCTTCCAATAATTTAGCCTGAGCAGCAGCCAAGCGAGCTATAGGAACTCGTGGTGAAGAACAAGATACATAGTCTAAACCAATGTGATTACAAAAGTGAATTGAATCCGGATGGCCACCTTGTTCACCACAAATACCAACCCGTAAACCAGGACGACTCTTGCGACCCCATTCCACAGTCATCTTCATCAATTGACCTACACCTTCTACATCCAAAACTTCAAATGGATTATCATGTAAAATGCCAGTTTCATTGTATAAAGGTAAGAATTTGTTTTCTGCATCTTCCCGTGAAAATGAGAATGTAGCTTGAGATAAATCATTAGTTCCAAAGGAGAAAAATTCAGCTACTTTAGCCAGTTGAGTAGACCTCATGCAAGCTCTAACTACTTCAATCATAGTACCAAACTCAAACTTAAGTTCAATTCCATGTTCCTGTTCAACTTCTTTTTTGGTAATCTCTACTATCTCTTTTACCCGCTCTAATTCTTTAGAAGTAACAACTTGTGGTATCATAATTTCTGGATGAATTGGTAGCCCTTCTTTCATACATTCAGCGGTTGCTTCTAAAACTGCCCGAATTTGCATGGTATAAATTTCTGGATACGTGATTCCTAATCTAACTCCCCGATGGCCAAGCATTGGATTTACTTCATACAGTTCCCGAACTTTTTGCAGCATTCTTTCTTTCTTAGCAATAACTTCATTCACCATATCTTCACTCATTTCGTCAAATGGTGATGGCAGTGGAGTTGGTAAATTAGCTGGATTGTTCTGGCTCAAACGGATGCTACTTAGTAAATTAGCAACTCCTTTTACCGTTCCACGCAATTGATGGAGATTTTTCAATTCATCATGCAATTGTGCTTCAGTTGGCAGAAATTCATGTAGAGGTGGATCTAACAACCGTACAGTAACTGGGCGTGGAGCCATAGTTGTAAATACTGCTTTAAAATCACTGCGTTGAATTGGTAATAATTTACTCAATGCTACTTCTCTAGCTTCCTTATTATTAGCCAATATCATTTCTACTACGATTGGCAATCTATCAACATCATTAAACATCCGTTCAGTTCGACATAACCCGATACCCATCGCTCCATATTCGATAGCTTTTTCAGCAGCTTCTGGAGTATCCGCATTGGCCATAACCTTCAACCGAGCAACCTCGTCAGCCCAACCTAATAATACTTTCAATTCTTCTGAAAATTCTGGTTCAATGGTGTCGAGTTCACCTAGATATACATTACCGGTGCTACCATCGATAGTTATAATATCACCTTCTAATAGAACTCGTTCCCCAATCATAGCTCGACGTTCTTTAGTGTCAACCCGAATCCCTTCAGCTCCGGCTACACAAGCTTTACCCATACCACGTGCTACTACTGCTGCATGAGAAGTTTTACCACCACGACTAGTTAATATTCCTTGAGATTTAAAAAATCCATGAATATCTTCCGGTTTAGTTTCTTCTCTTACTAAAATTACTTTTTCACCAGCTAGGCCTAATAATTCAGCTTTATCAGCATCAAATATACATTTACCACTGGCAGCTCCTGGAGAAGCGGATAAGCCTTGAGCTAACGGTATAGCCCGATTATTTGGATTTAAACGTGGATGGAGTAACTGTTCTAAATCATTTGGATTTACTCGCAACAAAGCTTGGTTTTTATTGATTAAACCTTCTTTAACCATTTCTATCGAAGATCGTACCATCCCAACCGCATTCATTTTACCATTGCGAGTTTGCAAGCAGTATAAAATACCTTTTTCAATAGTATATTCATAATCTTGCACTTCATGATAATGATTTTCTAGCTTGTTTCGCAATTCTACCAGTTCTTTATACAACCGTGGCATTTCATCCTGCATTTTTTGCACTGGTTTTGGAGTACGGATGCCAGCCACCACATCTTCACCTTGGGCGTTGATTAGGTATTCACCATACATTTCATTTTCGCCAGTACCAGGATTACGGGTAAATCCAACGCCAGTAGCACAGTCATTACCCATATTACCGAATACCATTGACACCACATTTACTGCCGTACCATCAGCTATATCCTTAGTAATATTAAATTCTCGACGATAATCTACTGCTCGTTTGCCAGACCAAGAATTAAACACAGCTTTAATCGCAATTTCTAACTGCTCATAAACATCTTCTGGGAAATTTTTACCAGTTTGTTCACGCACAACTTGTAGAAATAAAGCACTAATTTCTTTTAGTTCGGCAACTCCTAAATCAACATCAGCTTTAACATGAGCATTTTTCTTAATCGCTGCAAAATGTTCATCAAAATGCTTGTCATCAATATTTAATGCTACTTTACCAAATAATTGGATAAAACGCCGATAAGCATCGTAAGCAAATCGCTCATCATTAGTTTGTTTAATTAAACCATTTAAAGTTTGAGAGTTCAGACCTAAATTTAAAATAGTGTCCATCATGCCTGGCATTGACATAGCAGAACCAGAACGTACAGAAACTAATAATGGATTATCAACACCACCAAATTGCTTCCCACTATCAGCTTCAACTGATTGCATATGTTGTTTTACGCTATCCATCACTCCAGCTGGCAAATTACCTTGTTCAAGATATTGCAAACAAGTCTTGGTAGTAATTACAAAACCTGGTGGTACATTTAGTCCAATTTGAGTCATCTCACATAAATTAGCCCCTTTACCACCTAATAGAAGTTTATTTTTTCCATCCCCTTCTTTATAAGAATAAATATTTTTATCTGTCATGAAAAACTCCTGTGAAATTATATATAATAATTCTTAATTATGAATGCTTAATTCTTAATTAAATTCAATTGCTTACATTACTGTAGTTTATCCAATCAAAAAACGCTAAGATTTTTATCTTCTAAACATAATTTGCTTGTTACTCAATAATAACATAAATATAATATCTAGTTTTGTTATGGAGTGTTAACATCATCATTTAATTGAAATTAACCAAATTGAAATTGTTTAGAGCCATTGCTACTGGTTATAATAAACATTTTGTTGGATTTTTAGGATAGACATCTTTCCTAAAATAACGAAAATAGCTAAGTATGATTGTATTAACGACTGAATTTTTGTAGGATGTAATGAGTATACGAATTACATCTTGATGCAATTCCCTTCGTTTATTGCATCCTACATTTATATACTCTTATTTAGGAAAGATGTCTATTTATTTGGTTGCTTCTGTTATAATATTGGCATAACTTTTTTTATTTGATGATAAATCTTAGGATTAATTAAAATTATATTTTTAACACTTATAATATGAATAATATACAACACCTTGTTGCAGGTATAAAAATTGGTACAGCTTGCACAGGTTTAAAAGCAACTGATGATATAACTATATTTGAATTAGCTACGAATAGTACTTGTGTAGGAGTATTTACGCAAAATGCTTTTTGTGCAGCTCCAGTAACTATTTCTAAACAAAATTTAGCTACTACTAATCCTCATTTTTTATTGATTAATTCTGGTAATGCGAATGCTGGCTGTGGAGAACATGGTTTACAAGATGCGATGACTTGTTGTGAAAAATTAGCCCAAACTAGCAATTGCAAAGTTAATGAAATACTACCATTTTCCACCGGAGTTATAGGTGAACCATTACCAACTGATAAAATTTGTGCAACAATACCAACAGCATTAGAAAACTTAACAGAAGATGGTTGGAAACAAGCAGCAAATTCCATCATAACTACTGATACAGTTGATAAAATAGTATCTGTCCAAACTAATATTGGTGATAAAATAGTTACAATTACTGGAATAGCTAAAGGTTCTGGAATGATTAGGCCAAATATGGCAACTATGTTAGCTTTTATCGCTACTGATGCTGATGTGCCGAAAGATATATTGCAAAATTGTCTCAACCAAGCTGTTGAACAAAGTTTTAATCGAATTACTATTGATGGTGATACTTCAACTAATGATTCTTGTATATTGATTGCAACTGGTCATAGTAAACAAACAATTGATAATATTGAGCATATTTATTATAAACAACTTTGCCAAGCTGTCACTGATGTTTGTACTCAACTAGCTTTAGCGATTGTGCGTGATGGAGAAGGAGCTACTAAATTTATTACTATTGCTGTAGAACAAGGTAACTCGTCCCAAGAATGTTTGGAAGTTGCTTATACTATTGCTCATTCCCCTTTAGTAAAGACAGCTTTCTTTGCTAGTGATGCTAATTGGGGAAGAATTTTAGCTGCAATTGGTAGAGCGGAAATAACCAATCTTAATGTTAGTACTATTCAGATTTATTTAAATGATATTTGTATAGTTAAAAATGGTGAATTAGCAGATACTTATACTGAAGAAAATGGTAGCAAAGTTATGCAGGAAACTGATATTTCAGTACGAATTTTATTGGGACGTGGGGAACAGCAAGAGAAAGTATTTACCTGTGATTTATCCCATGAATATATACGAATTAATGCAGAATATCGTACTTAGGTTATAGATTAAAATATGCTTCCATTACATGTTGTTGTTGGTGTAATCTACAATTCTAAAGATGAGGTTTTAATAACCCGTCGCTTAGAACATGTCCATCAAGGTGATTTATGGGAATTTCCAGGTGGTAAAATAGAATCAGGAGAAACAGCTTTAGAAGCTTTAAGTCGAGAATTAGAAGAAGAAATTGACATTACAGTTCAACAAGCTAGACCTTTAATTCGCATTACACATTCTTATCCAGATCAAACAGTTTTGTTAGATGTATGGCAAATTGAAAAATGGCATGGAAAACCTTATGGATGTGAGGGACAAAAAATAACGTGGTGTTTACCGAATTCTTTAGCAAATAAACAATTTCCAGTAGCTAATATACCGATAATTACAGCGATCAAATTACCAACTAAATATTTAATCACTCCCGAACCACAAGATAAAAAATTCTTCTATAAATTAGAAAGTTGCTTAGATTCTGGAATTAAATTAGTACAATTACGAGCTAAAGAATTATCAGAGCTTGACTATTGTCACCATGCCGAACAAGCTTTAACTTTATGTGATCGTTATCAGGCAAAATTATTGGCTAATTCTAGTCTAAAAACAGCTATGTCAGTTGGCACAGATGGAATACATTTAAATAGCGAACGCTTATTTTCAGATTTGGAAATACCAAGTAATTTATTGGTAGCAGCTTCTTGTCATTCGTTGGCTGAAATTGAACAGGCAAATAGACTGAAGTTAGATTTCATTGTTATAAGTCCTGTGAAGACAACTACATCTCATCCAGATTCGTCTCCATTGGGATGGAAACAGCTTTTCCACTTGACCGAATCAGCTAATTGTCCAGTTTTTGCGTTAGGAGGTATGCAGATATCAGATATTGAAATTGCTATAGCACATGGAACTCAAGGAATTGCAGCAATTAGTGGTTTATGGAAATAATTATATTCACTTTGCACATCCTTATATATAGTTTACTATTGGAAAATTATTAATATTATCCACATTATACAGTGTAGTTACATTCCCAATTTTAGTCCGTAATATTCCATTAACCAAAGTTTTCCAATCTATTTTATGATGGAAGCGAACTAGGCTATAATTTTTGGTTATGAACTTCTCTCTTTCTGATTCTACTATTGGATCGTAAGAAATATGGTTATCATAGCCATTGCATTCTAGGATTAAATTTAAATCTTTAACGAAGAAGTCTACTCGGTATTTGCCGATTGGATAATTATGCTGAAAACCTAGATTCTCAAATACTTGACTTAGAATTTGTTGCCATTCTATCTCGCCTTTGGTATCAAATTTTGCTAAGGTACTAACGCTACCAAATACTTGTTTCTTTAATTCTATTCCAATAACTGAATCCATTCCTAATACTATCTTTCCTACATCTTCTAAATTATAGCCATTTAATCTGGGAGCTTTGCTTCCACTGGCTTTTATAGTTGCATGATCAAGGTTGATGACGGAAATATCATCGTGAAATTTGCGAATATTGCTGTTGAGAGTGCTTAATGGAACAGTGATATAGTTGGTTATGTCTTTCTTGGTGTAAATATCGTTGCCGATTGAGGAAATCAAACCAGTATCTTTCATTGCTTGACCAATTTTGGCATAGCTGGTTTGGGCTATTTTTTGGAGGTTGGGATTTAGGCCACAGGCTTGTTTTATGGCGGATTCAAGAATAGTTCTAACCAATGCCTTCAATAAAACGGTAGTCCTGAACGAAGTAGTGGTACATAAAATAATATTAGCATTATAATAATGAATGAAAATCCAAATAGATCCAATGTGATTTGAAAGTTTTTTGGAAAAAGAAAGATTGCTTCTAACAAGACGAGAAATACGTTGTCTCATAGTGCAATTAAAACGTTCTATACGATTTGTAAGACCAGTTTCTTTACCAACAGATTTATGACGTTTGTTAGGAAAAACTGTATCATATGCTTTCCAAAAATCTGTAAATTAAACAGCACATTGCCGATAGATAGGCGATAATGAATCCCATAATCCTTGGGCCCTATCTCTATTGCCAACGTAAGAATCCCTACCCTACAATTTCTTTGGTTTTAATATCAATTGCAAGCCAAATCCATTGTTTATTTACACCTCACGAAAGAATCCCTACCCACATTGGGCGTATAAGGCCACGCCACTTCGTTGCATCACATTGGATATTTACCTTTAG
>DAOUSL010000247.1 GCA_030627235.1 Thioploca sp. | reverse complement strand
TAACATTCCGGATATATGTTTGCTCGTGTTTTCTGATGAATAATTAAAATTTTAATTTTTATTTGAAGCAGCCACTATTTTTGTGTGTGTGTTTTTTTGTTCGTGTTCACTGACACATAATTAAAATCTATGATTTTTATTTGTGGCGGAAATTGTTTTTGTTCGTGTGTGATTTTTGTTTGTGTGTTTTTTTTGTTGTTCGTGTTCACTGATGAATAATTAAAATTTTAATTTTTATTTGAAGCAGCAATTGCTCGTGTATGTTTGTGTAAGTTGTTTGTGTTTTCTGATTGTGTTTTTTACTGTTTACAAAAAATACATAGTTTGTACGTTATGCTGTGTTTTTTTGAGGGTTAGGCTACTTTTTTTCGTACTTTATGATTTTTGTTGTTACAAGTGTGTTACGTTATTCTTAACGTCCACTTCCCAAAAACCCGAAAAAGGCGATTCCTGAAATGTAACCCCCTCAAATTTTGTTCCGTTTGGCGATTTTTGTGCCAAAACTTTTTCGGATTTCTGAAAAGGACCATTTCGCGATCCTCCCTACCCTAATTCCCGGGTCGGCCAAAAAAGTGCCAAAAAACACGTTTTTTTCGGGTTTTTTAGGGCCCTTTTTGCCAAAAAACGGGCCTTAGGTAGGCTCTTCACAAAACAGGGTGTTTTTGACCGGTTTTGGTGTGAGAAAATGGCCCGAAAACCCTAATTTTTGGAAAGTCCCCGTGAACCTTAGGGTAGGGTCACATTTTTTTACGAAAAACGCCGCAAGAAGCCCGGCTTTTGGACCTCTTTTGACCGTTTTCTATACCCCCCGGGAAAGGTGAAAACAGGTGCCATTATCGGGCCTAGTATGCGGTAAAAGCGCTATTTATTGAAAATCGGTCTTTTTCACAAAAAGTATTTTTACTTCTGGGCGGTCCTCAGGGGTTTTAACCAAAGGGACCTCACACTGCATTTTTTCAAAATTCAAAGTAGCCCTGTGAGGCTCTTTAGCAGTAGATTTTATCCGGGTGGCCCAAGACTGTGTACCCGTGTTTTAGCAACCTAACGGTCAAAATAAGTCCCCAAAAGGGTCGGAATGGGGTTTTTTCAGTGTTCGTCCGAAATCCGAGCGGAAATACTCGAAATTGTCGTGTTTTAACCGTTCATAACGAAAAAACGGAAAATCATTCTGGGCTCTTTATCAGAAAACGCGATTATAATTCTATAGACCTCTCTTAAACTACGATGGAGGTCGATAAGTGCGGTCAATGTTCGGACCTTATTTTGGACCTCTTCCCCAGGGAGGTTCTCTAAAAGGCCATTTTAGGCTGTTTTTAGGTCATTTTCCATAGCGTTTTTGACCCCTTTTTGGAAAGCCGTTTACCAAATTACCCAAGGTGGAATCGCGATAAAAGGCGCTGAGGCCGTTTAGGGCTCTTAGACTTAGAATTGAGCGGGTCATGCCTACGGAAAACGGTGTTTTTTTTCGTCCAAAGTTTTCCCAAGGTTTCGGGCGGGCCATACGGTTTTTAACGAAATTTCCGTATCTCCGCCATTAGGGGTCTGACTAAAGGCACCCGAATCGCTATGTGCGAAAAAACTCAAGAAAAAGCGAGCGTTAGGCTGTTTGAGCGTTAGGCTCAACTTTTCCCATGCGAATGCACTTAGTCCTGAAACAATCAAAAAGGACGATATCCAGCGTTTTTGCGATTGCGAAAAACGCATTCTTAAAACTCAAAAACGTGTTTTGGCCCAAAAACGCGACGATTTTTTTTTAGACCCCGCTGACTTGGAGAGCTCGCCCCGTTTTTTCCTTATGATAAGGGGGGATACGAGAGCCCTAAATTTCACTTTTTTTGGTGTTTTTTTGACGTTTTTGACCTTTTTCGAAAAAAAATGTCCTGAAAGCGTTTTCGGAGAACGCGCTCAAGAATTTCCGATTTTGAAATCAAAAGGTGAAAATTTGTAAAGACCCCCAGGCAGAAAGGCCCCTTTTTTTGCCGTCCCCGGAATATTTTTTTAGGCCCTTTTTCGGGGTTTTTCCGGTTTTCGGCGTTTTCGGCTTTTTTTGCGAAAAAATCGTCCGCAGATAGAGCTCAAAAAGGCCCGATTTCCTGGGTCCCAGAGGGCGATTTTCCCCCCTCGTAAGCAAAATACCCTAGACCCCCCAAAAAACCCGGTTTTTCGACCCTCCGCGAGAGGGGTATCTAGGGTATACTACCCTACCCTACCCTAAATGGCCAAAAACGTGCCTTTTTTTATTGATCCTCCCGTAGAGAACTCAAAAAGTACTTTTTTACACTTTGACAAAAAACACCCCAAAATGGCCGTTTTTCGGGGTTTTCCGGGGTTTTTGGGGTTTTTCGGGGAAAAACGCCGAAAAAGTGCGTTTTCCGGTGCAAAATGTTTCGGAGTGAGAAAAAACAGTTTTCATCAATAATGGCGAGAATGTCGGTCACTGTTGGATCATTGGCGGGCTCCTGTCCGGGAAAAGTCGATTTTGGCGACCCTCCCGGTGATAGAATGGGGTCATAAAGTGCACTAATTTTGTAACTTTTTGGTCACTTTTGCCCCGAAAACGCCCAAAACCCGACATTTCCGGGTTTTGCCCCGGTTTTCGGGGTTTTCGGTGTTTTGGGTGTTTTTTCCGTGTTTTGGAGGTGTTTTTTGACGTTTTTTTCACTTTTTTTTTCGTCTCGAGCCAAAAAAGGGTCGTTTTTGACCCCTTTTTTGACATTTTCCACCTATAAAAATAAAAAAAATATTTTTTTGAACTTTTTTTTTCGGTTTTTGGCACTTTTCGACTTCTTAAAAAACACGATTTTTTAGTCGAAAAAACACCGAAAAATGACGTTTTTGCGTTTTAACCGATTTTATAAAAAAAGTCCAATTCGCACTCAGTGCGCGGACTTAAGCCAAAGTCGAATAGTTGTACTATTCACGTTTTTTTCTCAAATCTACTCTCTTTTGAGCAGAAAATTTTTGATAATTTTAAAAAGCAAAAAACAGCGAAAAACAGCAAAAAAACACCGAAAAAAAGTCAACTTTTTTCAAACGGCGCAGTGGTTCAGACCCAGAACGGTATACGCGAGGTCTGCATCGAGAATTCATCCAGTAGATGGGTGGATGAATTTCGCTCCTTTGATCGCACGCACATTTCGAAAGAGCCTATGTGTGTAAGATCGTCATGCGAAAAACATAACTCAAATTAGGGATCACATTATGACGCAAAGGGGGGTCAAATGCAATGAGGTTAAAATATGTATGGTTCAGCAAAGAACAGACGTGTTGTGGTAAGTGGTGGGGTCTCCTTCAGGGGCGACGCTGGACACTTCACTACGTGCATTTTTGTGACCTTACGACCTTTGAGGTGTAAGGTAAAGACTCGGGAATTAAATTTGACAAAGTCAAGGAAATGAACGTAGTATCATATTCCTTGCGGCGTAGCAAATTTCATGCGCATCTTTAAGAAAAATCTGTTGAACCACTGTGGTAAGTTTTCAGTGAAATGTTGTTGAACACACGTTTTTAGCGTTTTTGGGCCCCAAAAGTGCGAAAAAACCGGATTTTCCCAAGGTCAAGAAACCGGTGTTCACATTTCATTGAAAACCCACTGGGTATTCAGCCTCATCCATGCACAACCCTTTGTCTTCAATTTTGATCGCGTGCTTACGGCCATTGCGGCCGGGATCACGCAGATCTTCCAAAAAATTGGATAGTCTGCAGGCAAGTGCTAACGAGATAAAGACTGGACCAGTCAGAAAAAACTGGGCAAATTAAACATAATAAGCTAAACTGGGCTCAGGAGCCCAGAAGCGTACGTTAAAGTTACCTTACGATTTCTTCTTTTACCATTCTTGTATTCGTGTTCTCTTTCGATAGAGGTTGCTGTAGACCCTAGCAGACCTCTTCTCGAACACGGGGCTCGACTGTTTGAAACTTATATAAACGCCACATCCGCGTTTATTAATTATTCACAGCTATATTATCTAACAAAGACTGATCGTCTTTTGATAATAAGATAGTTACCGATAGGGGGAGAAAGGCATTCTCCGATCTATCATGTTACTACGGTGATGCACGTTGCATCGCCAAACCCACGCTACTACTGGGGCTAGACAGCCCGCAGGTAGCTCCACACGTTCCAACATAATACCGAAGGCGCATCTAAGCGTCGTCTGGTATTGGGTTGTCACTCTT
>DAOUSL010000288.1 GCA_030627235.1 Thioploca sp. | reverse complement strand
TGACAAATTGTCTAACAGAACACTTACGCACATTTTGGGGTTGGCTAAAACACACATAATAAATATTTTATAACTTATTGTTTATATTATGATTGCTTAAGTTGATGCCTATGCGGTGCAATGAAATGAAACCGACCCTACATGACTTAATAGTATACCGTTTTTCTATTTAAATCAATAATAAGGATTCCTATTCCCTTGAACTTTAGCTTTAACATCATGAATAGCAATCTCATTTCTAGTTGGTGGGTCGTTCCAATTCCAAAGCTTAAACATCTTAATCTCCTTTCTAGTCAAAGGAGCATTATAAATTTTCCACATATATAAATAAGCTCGTGCAATGTCTCCCCGCTTATCTGGTGGCGGTTCAAACTTCTTTCTTGATATTTCCACATCACAATTTCCATAATTCCTAACCTCTCCACGAATATTCTCAACTGGTGGATAATTCGACCTGTTGCCGTTCACTTCACCCAATGATGGTACTAGGTTATGCAAATCTCCCTCAGCTAATTGGAAAGCTTTATTATTCTTAGAACAGTTCTTACGGCCTCCACGTTTCCAGCAATTCATTTCATTTCCAATTAAACTAGCTGGTACGATATGCTCTGCTTCAGTTCTATTCATACGTTTAATATTTTTTTTAGGTCTAACTCCACAACTTCTTAAATTAGGTTTCTTATTATTGTATTCACAACCACAATAGAAAGTAGTTTGCAATCCGAGCTTTGCATAAATTGGATAAAGTTCTTTCTTAGCTTTTCGGAAAGTTCTGACATTATGGCGTTTTAATGCTTGTCTTTTTATAACATCCCAATTACGAGTTGGTTCATTAGAACCTGTTGTTGGTTCTGACGGGATTGATGCGACCGGTGGCTTTGTAGTTGGACTGGTACAAGATTGTGGACTACCAACCAACAATATAATTAAGTACAAAGGAACAACTACCCAAACTGCTGCTCCTTTATAATTCTTAAGAACTTTGTTGGCTTCTCTATTTCGGCCTAACCTTCTAAGCTCAATGAATTTAAGAATATTCCGCTTGACAGCTTTATGATGCCATTTTTGCCAATCTCTCACTGTGATTGTTCCAAAGATACACCTCTAAAACCATATAAAATCTTTTGTTGTTGTTTTTTAATAATATTAGTTTGATTCAATAAATCTGGATATTCATTTTTAATATCTTTTAATAAATTTTTTGCTATATCTTTATTCATGAATTGTTATGACCTTTTTATGTTATGACTTTTTCTAAAAAAGATATGACCAATTAGTCAGTTAGGGTCGGTTACGCTTCACCAACCCTACCAAACTACAGAGCATCATACATTCCCAACAAAGACGTTTCTAAATTCTACACAGATAAATGCCTATTATATTCGGCTAATACTTCACTTGGAGTACCTTCCGCTTTGCTAACTCCTTCTTCTATCCATACTGCACGATTACATAATTGCCTAATCATTGCAGCTTGATGAGAAACGAAGACGATAGTTTTATTAGAACTAATTTTTTCCCGCATTACTTTAGTAGATTTTCTCCGAAACTCTTCATCTCCAACTCCTAATATTTCGTCCAACAATAAAATATCTGGATCAACCTGAAAAGCTACTGAAAATCCTAGTCGAGCTTTCATTCCAGAAGAATAAGTTGCAATTGGTTCTTCAAAAAACTCTCCTAATTCTGAAAACTCAAGAATAGCATCAATCTTAGATTTGATTTCTTTTTTTCTTAAACCCATCAACATACCACTTAATACCGCATTTTCTCTTCCACTTAAATGAGGAATGAAACCTAATTGCAAAGATAATAGAGAAGCACGATAACCATTATTTATAAATGTGCCAGTATTAGGTTTAATAATTCCAGCCATCATGCGTAATAGAGTGCTTTTACCAACTCCATTCCGACCTATAATTCCTAATGTATCTCCATGATATAAATCAAAAGAAACATTTTTTATAGCCCAAAAAGGTTCTCCAAATATACCTCTTTTGCGTTTATAATAGATGCCTACATTACGCAGTGACAAAATTGGTTGTTCTTGTTTCATATCATTATTTTTGGATAAATATACTCAAATTTAGCAATTAATTTTGCTCCTAACCAGATGCAAATAATTGAAATTACTGAAATTATTAATAATGCCATATTATTCGGCCATATATTGTGCATTAAAATATCCCGATAGGATTCTATGATATTCACAATTGGATTAAGATAATAATAGCTTTTATATGCTTCTGGAACTATATCAGAATTTATCATTACTCCTGACATAAAAAATAAACCTAATAGGATATTTTCTACTACAAAACGTAAATCTGGTACGAATGGAATTATTGCAGCCAAAAAGAATGTAAAAGCTAATACAAATAACATTTGCACTATTAGAACTAGTGGTAATGCTAAATAAGCTATGCCAATGCCATAACCATATAGCCATAAAAATACTAATAGCAAAGTTAATATAAATAGAAACTTAACTGTATCAGTTAGAACTAAAATAATAGGGAACACAACTTTTGGTAAATGCACTTGTTGCATTAATCCAGTTGCTCCCCGAATTGTTTCCGCTCCATGTGATAAACAAGATTTAAGCCATTGCCAAGAAGTTAATCCTATTAATAAAAACGGTACATAATCATCAGTTCTATGCCCTAACAATATTCCAAAAAACACATAGAAAACACTCATATACATTATCGGTTCAAAAATCCACCATAAGAAACCTAAATAAGTACGTTCAGTTTCTGCTTTTAAATCAGCATAAGTTTTATATAAAATAAGTTCTGTATATTTAAATAATTCTTTCATTGCTTAAAGTCTTTCATTATATAGCATTTTTCGATTGGATAAACTACAGCAATATAAGTAATTGATATTGAATTTAATTAAGATTAAACATCATTCCTAAATAAGAGTATATAAATGTAGGATGCAATGAACGAAGTGAATTGCATCAATAATGCGACTCGAAAGATG